>NZ_JACASN010000020.1:0-59406 GCF_013390985.1 Acinetobacter sp. Swhac1
CGAAATGAGTTTTTAGACTTGAGAGGGAATTATACAAAACCTGTTTTATGGTCAAGATCATATTTTGCAGGGTCTTGTGGTGGTGCGCCTTTGGAAATAATCAAACAATATATTCAGAATCAACAAGTTTGAAATTTGTGAAATTCACCTCCACCCTGACTGACGGGTGGAGTCCTCTTTCACTTGGAGATAGAAAAATTTACAGCACTTCTTCCACCTGCAAAGTGTGGTAATAAATTTGATTACGTCCCAACTGTTTCGCACGGTACAAGGCTTGGTCTGCACGTTGTAAGAAATCGCTTTTAAAAATGTCCGCCTCACCTTTATAGACGGTAAAGCCCAAACTGATGGTGACATTACTGTCAACCAAAGATTGACTATGTGGAATCGCTAAACGCTCAACCGCTTTAAAAATATTGGAAGCCACAGCATACGCACCATGCGCATCGGTTTCTGGCAATAACACCACAAATTCTTCACCACCATAACGCGCAACAAAATCCATGTGACGAATTGAGTCTTTAATGGATTTGGCAATCGCTGAAATGACTTCATCTCCCTTTTGATGCCCATAATGATCGTTATATTTTTTAAAAAAATCGACATCGATAAAGAGTAAAGACAATGGCACTTCATCATGCCGTGCCTGTTCGAAATAGCTGTCCAGCATTTCATCAAAAGTACGTCTGTTGGATACTTTAGTCAGCGCGTCATGCTGACTTAAATGCAACAATTCTTCAGCATGAATACGGTTAATTTTTTCACTAAGTCGGGCTTGGTGCATGACCAAAAAAATCATCCGCTCACGGGTACACAGCATTTTACTGATTAAAAAACCCACTACCGTACTGCCAACCAACACCCGCCCCATCACCATCACATCAATTGGAATATACAAGGTTAATAGCATAATCATGGCAACCACAGCCGCCATTAACCCAGTCAGCAGCATGTGAAACGGCTTCACCCCCGTCAGTACAAAACCCATAATATAAATCATGCTGATGATCATCATGGCTTGGTGTCTAAACACTTCGGTATGCACCGTCATGGTCAGCCAGGTCATCGACACAATGGCCCAAAAAATCATAGCCATGGCGGCATAGGCATAATACGGGCGCAAAATTTTATAATGGGCAAAAAAGAACAGGGTCAGTAAGCAAAACGCGCCATTGACCAAGCCTAGTAAAGAGTGGATAAAATCGTGTTTAAAAAAATTACGATCAATAATCCAATAATCCCCAGTAATCATCAGCACGGTGATAATAAAGTAGATGAGTACGCCCGACCAAAAATATTGGTTAATGTTGTGCCGAGCTTGTTCAAGATGCTGTTGCCAAAACTCAACTTCCAGTTGTTTCGGAAAAACCTGCCCCGCACGTTTACGTTGACGTTTAATCAACTCTTCATTTTTTTCTTTGTCGTACTGTAGCTTGGCTAACTTATATTTGTATTCCATGGATGCTTTAAATTCCATTTAATCACGATTGTTGCACAGCAAAACTGTAACAACCTGAATATAATTTTTTTAGTGGTTTAAAAATAACACAATGTCGAAACAATTAATTCAGGCATTTCTATTTTTTATGGCTTTCGACGTTACCATTTTAACATTTATAGATTATCATCTGTTTTATTTTTCAGACTGGCAGCGCCTTGAATACGATTACTCTTATCCAGCCAGATGACTGGCATGCTCATTTACGTGATGGTTTAGCACTACAACGTACTGTTCCCGATCTTGCCAAGCAATTTTCACGCGCAATTTGTATGCCTAACCTTGTTCCACCAGTAAAAACGGTAGAAGAAGCGGAAGCGTATCGTGAACGCATCATGGCACACGTCCCTGAAGGTGTAAATTTTGATCCGCGTATGGTGTTGTATTTTACCGATCAAACCTCTCCCGAAGAAGTCAAGAAAATTAAAGCCTCTGCGCATGTGAATGCCATTAAACTTTACCCTGCTGGCGCGACCACCAATTCAGACAATGGGGTGAGCGACATTCGTAAAGTATATGCGGTGATTGAGCAACTTGAAGAACAACAAGTGCCATTATTACTGCACGGCGAAGTCACGCACAATCATGTCGATATTTTTGACCGTGAAAAACGTTTCTTAGATGAAGTGCTTTCACCATTATTACAACAATTTCCAAACTTAAAATTGGTGCTTGAACACATTACGACCTCTGAAGCAGCGCAATTTGTTTTAGAACAAGGCCGTAATGTCGCAGCAACCATTACCCCACAACATTTATTATTTAACCGTAATGATATGTTAGTAGGTGGCGTAAAACCGCATTTCTATTGTTTGCCTATTTTAAAGCGTCAAACCAATCAACAAACCTTATTAGAAGTCGCAACTAGCGGAAATCCTAAATTTTTCTTAGGGACAGATAGCGCACCGCACTCAAAAAATGCCAAAGAAAATGCATGTGGCTGTGCAGGCTGCTATAGTGCGCCTACGGCAATTGAGCTTTATGCACAAGCTTTTGATCAAGTTGGACGTATTGACCGCTTAGAAGGCTTTGCAAGCTTCTTTGGTGCAGATTTTTATGGTTTGCCGCGTAATACCAACACCATTACTTTGGTGAAAGAAGAGCAAATCATTCCAACCAGTTTAGACTACTTGGATGGTGAACAAATTATTCCGTTATATGCGGGTAAAACCATTCAATGGAGAAAAGTGTGACAGATACAACTTTGCCCGTGATGGGGCAACGTTTTCGTGGTTTTTTGCCTGTGGTGGTCGATGTGGAAACCGCAGGCTTTAATGCCCAAACCGATGCTTTGTTGGAAATTGCTGCCATTCCAATTATTTATGATGCGGATGGCAAATTTGTACCAGGTGAAGCGTATCATGCGCATATCAACCCGTTTGAAGGGGCAAATTTAGACCGTCGTTCGTTGGACTTTATTGGGATTGATCCTTTCAACCCTATGCGTATGGCTATGGCTGAAGATGAAAAAACCGCATTAAAACGGATTTTCAAATCAGTCAATGAAGTGCGTCGCCAACAGAATTGTACCCATGCCATTTTGGTCGGTCACAATGCGCATTTCGATTTAGGCTTTGTACAAGCAGCCATTGCCCGCACAGGCACGAAAAACCAAAACCCATTCCACAGCTTTTCAGTGTTTGATACAGTGACTTTAAGTGCGGTGATGTTTGGTCAAACGGTGCTGGCAAAATCATGCATTCAGGCAGGTATTGAGTTTGATGGCAAAGAAGCTCATTCAGCTTTATACGATACGCAAAAAACTGCAGAGCTGTTTTGTTTTATTCTAAATAAACTTGCGCCGCACATGGTAGAGAACTTACTCAACACAGATCAATAATACGATTTGTACTCGAACATTGAGATGTTTACAGGATGACAGACTGCGTTTGTCGTCCTGTTTTCTTTTTAGTGTTGTGGTTTTGATTCGTGCTTTTCAACCACAAGACTGAGCATCAAAATGATTTTTACTGCGAATCAGCTTTTATGCATGCAGTCTTTTGAGCTGGCTTTGGTTATAATGGCAATATTCCAATTTGTGTTATTGATTCTGCCATGTTGAAAAAAATTGTCTTGGTTTTGGTCATTCTCGCGCCTTCTGCGTTGTATCTTTATATTGTGAATCGTGAGCCTGCTCAACCTAAACCAAGCACTCAACCCGCAGCCACACAAACAACAACCACTGAAAAGCAATATCAAACCCCTGATCATTAAAATGATGCACCGTATTCAAATTTACATGCACTGATTTATTTTTAAAGATGTATTATTTTTTAAGCAAATAACAAATAGTGCGGCAGTTTTTTTAGATTCAGGTTTGACACTGTCGCTAAAAATTCATAATATACGCATCACCTCGCAACGTCCCTATCGTCTAGAGGCCTAGGACATCGCCCTTTCACGGCGGTAACCGGGGTTCGAATCCCCGTAGGGACGCCATTTATCGTGCTATACGATCATTTCTAATCCAAATTTATTATTTCAAGATTGCAGATTTGTAGTTTTTCTCTACAATACTTCGCTTCATTTCATTTTTTCTCCTATCACTTATGCCGTCATCGAATCATCAAAATGATGCTGTGCATCAAGGCAATACTATGCCTTTAAAACGTGCGATGAGCACTCGACATTTGGTTATGATTTCACTGGGCGGTGCTATTGGCACAGGTCTATTTTTAGGCTCAGGTGAAGTCATTGCACAAACAGGCCCCGTTGGCGCCATCATCGCTTATATTTTTGGTGGTTTAATTGCCTATATGGTGATGCTGTGTTTGGGCGAGCTTGCCGTACACATGCCTGTTTCAGGTTCATTTGGGGCATACGCCAAACAATATATTGGACCTGGCACGGGCTATACCATCACTTGGTTATATTGGCTCACGTGGTCGGTCACTTTAGGCACAGAATTTACCGCCGCTGCGTTGCTAATGCAGGAATGGTTCCCGCATATTTCCATGTGGATTTGGACACTGATTTTTGGTGGCGTTGTATTTGGTTTGAATATGATTTCCACGCGCTTGTTTGCAGAATCTGAGTTTTGGCTATCTTTGGTCAAAGTCGTGACTGTCATTGCCTTTATCGTTTTGGGTTTAATGGCAATTTTAGGTGCTGTGTCTTATCAAGGTTATACCTCTGCACCTTTATTTAGCAATTTAACCGCACAAGGTTGGTTTCCTGAAGGGCTATTCCCTATTTTTGCAACCATGTTAATTGTTAATTTCGCCTTTTCAGGTACAGAGTTGATTGGTGTTGCCGCAGGTGAAACCAAAGACCCTGCCAAAAACGTGCCTAAAGCAATCAATACCGCAATTTTCCGTCTGTTGATTTTCTTTGTAGGTACCATTGTGGTGATTAGTGCCTTGCTACCACATCAGGCTGCAGGTTTGGCTGCAGAAGGTGTAAGCAGCAGTCCTTTTGTAACGGTGTTTAATCAGATTGGTATTCCTTATGCGGAAGATATTATTCGTTTTGTGATTATCACAGCGTTACTCTCTGCAGCGAACTCAGGTTTATTTGCAGCTTCACGAATGATGTGGTCGCTCTCACACCAAAAGCAATTACCACAGATTTTTTCTAAGGTGAATGCGCGTGGTATTCCTTATATTGCAGTCATGGTCACCATGCTCGGTGCAATGCCAGGTTTATTGTCTGAACAATTTGCGCCTGAAACCATCTTTAAAAACCTCTTGGGTGTGGCTGCATTTACCATGGTCGTGGTCTGGATGAGCATTTGTTTAAGCCAGTTTAACTTCCGTCGCCAATGGTATAAACAAGGTAAAACCGTGCAGGACTTAGGTTTTGCTGCACCGCTATTTCCAATAGTGCCTATTTTAGGTTTTGTGTTCTGTTTTATTACTTGCTTAAGTATGGTGTTTGACCCTGAAATGCTGGCAGGTTTTATTGGCTGTATGATTTTTATTGTGTTGTGCTATCTCAGTTATTACATGATTTATCACAAAAAATCATAATGCTTTTTTAGCGATGATGTAAAACAATAGGGGCGATCTTCGGATTGCCTTGTTTTTTGAGTTGTGTTGATTAGCAATTAATACTGCAAAATACAAAGAAAATCATGCTGCTCTAATAAATGTGTCCATTTAAAAATAACTTGAAAAGCATGATTTTTACCGCTTCAAACGTATCACGACAGCAGAATAGTTTTAATTTTATTCAGTTGAACATTTTTTTCAGAATTATTGCAGAAAAGCGTTTGACACCCCCCCTTATACGCCCTATTATACGCCCACCTCTGAAACGTCCCTATCGTCTAGAGGCCTAGGACATCGCCCTTTCACGGCGGTAACCGGGGTTCGAATCCCCGTAGGGACGCCAATTTCAGAAGTAGATATTTTTTTAAGTCCCTATCGTCTAGAGGCCTAGGACATCGCCCTTTCACGGCGGTAACCGGGGTTCGAATCCCCGTAGGGACGCCATATTCTCAACAACTGCATTGGTTGTTACATGGTTTGAAAATATAAACTTCTATTTGTCCCTATCGTCTAGAGGCCTAGGACATCGCCCTTTCACGGCGGTAACCGGGGTTCGAATCCCCGTAGGGACGCCATATTCGAGATGTTTACATCTCAACAAAAAGCCCAATCAATATGACTTGGGCTTTTTGCTATCTAACGCATTAGTTTTATATTTCAATCTGTGCGGACTGATTCAAAAACCATAGTTTAAGCTTTGAATCCGTCCACTGAGGTTTGAAAAATACGAATCAAGCTGATTTACGTGAGTTGACCTGTCCTTTAATCACCGCAGTTAAATTGCCTTTTAAATATTTGAAAAAGACTTTTAAAGGCGAGAGTTTCGGGTTTGGACGCTTGCCTTGTGCAATTGCTTTGAACTGCGCGGCATACCAAATAATTTCCATAATTGCCATTTTATCAATCATCGGGATACCAGTTTTAATTTTATCGACCCCGTAACGTACATCTTGACCCGCCAACAAACGGTTGGCTAAATCGGTTTCTACCGCAAATGGTCGGGCGATCCCAATAAAGTCACATGCACCACTGTCCAAAGCAGCATTCATGGCAACTACCGTTCTAAAACCACCTGTCACCATTAAGTGGCATTTCACCTGACTGCGAATCAATTCCGCAAAAGATAAAAAATAGGCTTCACGGGCAATGGTACTTGGTTTACGTTTATCAGCTTTAGAGCCTGCCATCGCGGGTGCTTCATAAGTACCACCTGAAATTTCAATCATATCTATACCTGCTTCATCCATGGCTTTAAACACGCTAATCACTTCTTCTTCAGTGATGCCGCCACGTTGAAAATCTGCAGAGTTTAGTTTGACTGATACAATAAAATTGTCTGAGGTCGCTGCACGTACCGCTTGATAAATTTGCATCAAAAAGCGCATACGGTTTTCAATATTGCCGCCCCATTGGTCTTGGCGTTTATTGGTCAGTGGCGATAAAAACTGGCTGATCAAATAGCCATGCGCACCATGCAGTTGAATCCCCTCAAAGCCCGCTTGCTCACAAATCTGTGCAGCTTTGGCAAAACGCTGAATAATATCGAGGATTTCATCTTCATGTAGTTCACGTGGTGTACCAAAACTCAAAGCTAAACTTGGACTAAAAGGCACAGCCGAAGGTGCAACCGTTTCTTTATTCAAACCTTTCGGACATTGCCGCCCAGGATGTGACAACTGTACCAATTGCACCATGCCATAACGTTTACCAACTTCTGCCCACTGTTTGAGCTTTTCTATATCTCGGTCTGATTCAATTCCCACAACACCCGGTTCATTTTTGGCACGTAAATCGACCATTACGTTGCCAGTGATGGCACAGCCCAAACCACCTTTTGCCCATGCTTCATATAGACCTAAATGCAGGCTATTCGGCTGCCCTGCCGTGTTGGCAAGCGCCTCACTCATCGCGCCTTTAATGATGCGATTTTTAAACATGGTATTACGAATCTGAATTGTTTCGGCAAGATGGCTCATACACTGTTCCGTATTGTGTTTTATTGGTCTTTTTTACTCTAAAGATTTTTCGGAACAGGTCAATGCCATTTTGACAAATCTTATTGTCAAAATGGTAAAACAAGTCAGCCAGCCGAAATAGCTGTTTAAAAATATTGAAGGTTTAATACTCACTGGCAGCAATCAATTGACGGGTATATTCTGTTTGCGGATGGCTAAATAACTGTACAGTATCTTGAAATTCCATGACTTTCGCTTGATGCAGCACCAACACTTTTTGACACAGTGCTTTCACCACTTGCAAATCGTGGCTAATAAACAAATAGCTCATCTGTTCTTGCTGCTGCAAACGGCGTAACAGCTGCACGACAGCACGTTGCGTGGTACGGTCTAAGGCAGAAGTCGGCTCATCCATAATTAACAGTTTAGGACGCAGCACCAACGCGCGTGCTAATGCAATCCGTTGACGTTGCCCACCCGACAATTCATGCGGATAGCGTTGTTTAAAACTCACAGGCAATTCCACTTTGCTTAGAGCTTCATCAATGCGCTGGATGATTTCAGGCTTGGACAATTGTTGCAATGCCAAACCCTCACCAATGGTTTGCTCCACATTTAAACGTGGATTTAAGCTGCTAAACGGGTCTTGAAATACAATTTGAAACTGCTGACGTAAGGGACGCAATTGGCGTTCATTCAGTTGATTCAGATCTTGCCCAAGTAGTTCAATTTTTCCCTCACTTTCAATCAATCGTGCAATTGCAAGTGCCAATGAACTTTTACCCGAACCACTTTCACCAACAATACCAATCGATTGACCTTGCGGAAGTTCGAAGCTTAACGGCTCAACCGCAACCACATAATCTTTAACCCGATTCAGCAAGCCTTGTTTAATCGGGAATTTCACAGCAACCTGCTCCAACTCCAAAATGGTCGGCAACTCATCAACCTGCAAAGCTTCACCAAAATCATGATTCAACAAGTTTTGGGTATAGGCTTGCTGCGGTCTATTAAAAATATCTGCCACACTGCCCTGTTCTTCGACCCGTCCATGATTCATGACAATGACCTGATCTGCATATTGTTTGACCAAGTTCAAATCGTGGCTGATCAAAATCATGGCCATATTACGACGCACTTGCAGGCTTTTTAATAAATCCAAAATCTGCGCCTGCAAAGTCACATCTAAAGCCGTAGTTGGTTCATCAGCAATTAAAATATCGGGATCGAGTGCCAACGCCATTGCGATCATCACTCGCTGACGTTGCCCCCCAGATAATTCATGTGGATAACGCTTTAGTTTTTCTTCAGGCTGTGGAATGCCGACATCTGCAAGTAATTGCAGCACCCGGGCACGCGTTTTTTCTTTGCTCCAACCTTGGAGTAATAAACTTTCACCAATAATTTTTTCCACTCGATGCAACGGATTTAAAGCCGTCATTGGTTCCTGAAAAATCATGGCAATTTTTTGACCACGAACTTGTCGCAATTGTTGCGGTTTAAGGCGAAGTAAATCTTGTTCTGCAAAGACTGCCTGACCTTGCACCTGTAAATGTTCGGGCAATAAACCCAGCAATGCCAAACTACTAATAGATTTTCCAGAACCACTTTCACCAACCAAAGCAATGGTTTCGCCTGCATGCAGCTCAAAGTTTAAATCGTGCAGCAAAACCTGTTCCTGCTGCCGAATATGCAGATGACTGACTGTTAGCAATACTGCAGGCTGTGATGCAGTTGAAGAATTAACGTCTTGGATCGAATGCATCACGGGTCGCCTCCCCAATATAAATTAACAAGGACAGCACAATTGCTAAGGTAAAAAAGCCTGACAATGCCAACCAAGGTGCATTTAAATTATTTTTACCTTGTAACAACAACTCCCCTAAAGATGCTGCATCGGGCGGTAAGCCATAACCTAAAAAATCCAGTGCAGTTAAAGCTGTAATATTGGCGGTTAGCATAAATGGCAACTGCGACAAACTCGAACTCATGGCATTGGGTAAAATATGCCGAAACATAATGGTACGATCGGTTACGCCTAAACTTCGCGCTGCACGGACATAGTCAAAATTTCGGGCGCGTAAAAATTCTGCTCGAACCAAGCCGACCAGTGTCGTCCAGCCAAATAACAGCATAATCACAAATAGCCAATACACACTTGGGGTAAACATGCTGACCAAAATCATCACCATGAACAGCATCGGTAAACCACCCCACACCTCTAAAACGCGCTGCCCAATTAAATCGACCCAGCCGCCATAGTAGCCCTGAATTGCCCCGACCAAAATGCCCAAAGCTGCCGATGCAAAAGTCAATGCAAAGCCAAATAACAGCGATACACGCAAGCCATATAAAATTCGCGCCAACACATCGCGCCCTTGGTCATCTGTACCTAGCCAATTTTGTGCAGTTGGTGCAGAAGGTACAGGAACGGCCAAATCTAAATTCGGGGTCTGGTAAGAAAACTCAATGAGCGGCCAAACTGCCCATCCTCGGTCTGCAATCAGTTGTTGCACCACTGGGTCTTTATAATCTGCTTCGGTTTCAAATACACCGCCAAAGGTCGTTTCAGGATAAGCCTTGAACACTGGCAGATATAAAGATTGCTCATATTTGACCAATAACGGTTTATCATTGGCAATCAGTTCTGCCGCCAAAGACAACACAAAAATAATGATAAAGACAATGAAACAACCAAAACCCAATTTATTCTGTTTAAAACGCTGCACACGCGCCTGCATGATCGGTGACATTATTTTGCCCCTCGCGATTCAAAACTAATACGTGGGTCGATCACCTGATATAACACATCGCTGATTAAGCGTAGAATTAAGCCCAATAAGGTAAAAATAAACAAAGTGCCAAAAATTACAGGATAATCACGCTGTACAATCGCCTCAAAACCAAGCAGGCCTAATCCATCTAAATTAAAAATAATTTCGATGAATAAATTCCCAACAAAGAAAATACTCACCAACGCTTCGGGTAAACCTGCAATCACAATCAGCATGGCATTACGAAACACATGCCCATATAACACACGCGATTCAGTAAGACCTTTAGAACGTGCCGCCAACACATATTGTTTGTTTAATTCTTCCATAAATGAATATTTGGTCAGATAGGTCAGCCCTGCAAAACCACCAATCACCATCGCCAATAAAGGCAAAGTCATGTGCCAAAAATAATCGGTGATTTTTCCCCACAGACTCAATTGAGCAAAGTTTTCAGACACCAAACCCTGTAAAGGAAACCACTGAAAATATGAACCGCCTGCAAAAAATACAATCAGTAAAATAGCAAAGGCAAACGCAGGAATGGCATAGCCAATCGCCAACAAAATAGAAGTGGCTTTATCAAACAACAAGCCATGCTGACGGGCTTTTTTAATGCCTAAAGGAATAGAAATTAAATAAATCAGCAAGGTGCTCCATAAACCTAAAGATAGCGATACAGGTAATTTTTCCCATAACAATTGGGTCACAGGTTTATCTTTAAAAAAGCTGGTGCCAAAATCGAACTGCACATAGCTGGTGAGCATTTGCCAAAAGCGTTCATGTGCAGGTTTATCGAATCCATATTGCGCTTCGATTTTTGCGACCATTTCATCACTTAAACCTTTAGCACCTTGATAATTGCTGCTATTGGAGGTTGCAGCAGTTTCACCGCCTGTCGCCCCCATGCCCTGAAAGGCTTCGGCTTGCTGAATCGCCTGTTCGACTGGACCGCCCGGTGCAATTTGAATCACCACAAAGTTAATCAATAAAATGAAAAACAAGGTTGGAATAATCAGGAACAATCTTTTGAGAATGTATGTGCCCATGTACTTACCTTTTGGCAATGTTCTGGTTTATCGCAAACACTGTCATGCTTGAGTTTTAAAATCGTTATTGTTGACGTAAATAATGTGCAACTTTCTTGGCTTGTGCCGCATCGCTCCACCAATAATCAATTCCTGCCGATAGTTTAGGTTTGATGGCGGGCTGACGATACATATTCCAATAGGCATACCAGTTTTCACCTTTGCCATAGGTTGGAATTTGATAATACCCTGCGCGCAATAAACGATCCAAAACTTTGGTACGCACAATCAATTGTTCACGATTAGGCGCACGAATCAACTGTTGTACCACTTCATCAATTACTGGGTTTTTAATGCCTGCGTAATTATAGTTTCCTGGTTGATCTGCGGCAGCACTACTCCAAAGCTGTGCTTGCTCATTGCCTGGACTTAAAGATTGCGGCATGACACTGGTGGTCATATCAAAATCGGCACGGCGCATGCGTTCAATATATTGCGGCACATCGACATGCCGAATATTTACCGTAACGCCCAGACGTTTCATATTGCGCACAAAAGGCACTAATGTGCGTTGCAAACCATCCTGATGAATTAAAAATTCAATTTGAATGGCTTTGCCTTTGGCATCGACCAATTTACCTTGCTGAAAACGATAACCCGCTTTCAAAAGCAATTCACGGGCTTTAAGCAAGCCGTTACGGTTAAAGCCACTGGCATCAGTCACAGGATACTGCCAATTTTGCAATACGCCTTGGCGTTGAATAGGATGCAGCTTGGCCAAATAGGGTTTTAAAACAGACAATTCTGCGGCTGAAGGTGTGCCTTTGGCTTCTAATTCACTGTTAGAAAAATAACTTTGCAAACGGCGATATTGCCCATAAAACAAGGCTTTGTTTTGCCATTCAAAATCATAAGCGTAGGTTAAAGCCTGCCTAAAACGAATATCCTGAAACGCATGTCTACGGGTATTAAAAACAAAACTTTGAGTCGGAATTGGGTTTTGGTGCTGAAATTTATGCTTGACCACCATGCCCGCATTCACAGCAGGAAAACGATATTCAGTGACCCATTTTCGTGCGGTATATTCTTCATGCAACGTGTATTGCCCCGACTTAAACCCTTCGAAGGCAATATCCAGATTGCGATAATAAACATACTTCAGGCGGTCAAAATTATAGCGCCCTTTATTTACGGGTAAATCTTTGCCCCAATAATTTGGATTACGCTTATAAGTAATGCTGCGCCCTGCATCAATCCGCTCAATAAGATACGGCCCTGAACCTAAAATCGGTTCTAGTGTGATGCGGGTAAAGTCACGCTTTTGCCAGTCTCTTTTAGAATAGATTGGCATTTGCGACAAAATCAGCGGCATTTCTGCATTGTTAGTGGATTTAAAACTGACTTTAACCTGATGCTTAGACAAGACCGTGGTTTTATCTAAATCGGATAAATACATTTGTAAACCTGGATTAGACTTGGTCTGAAAAGCATCAAAACTGAATTTCACATCATCTGCTGTAACTGGGCTGCCATCACTAAATTTAGCTTTAGGATTTAAATGAAAAATGACAAATGCAGTTTGCTTGGGGTCATAGCTGACTTTTTCTGCCAATAAGGGATACATCACCCCCGGCTCATCTAAAGAACTGCTCATGAGTGAATCGAATATAAAACTCACCCCATCGGTTGAGCTGCCCTTGCCATTCATGTCATTTAAATTATCAAAAGTGCCATTACTGGCACGAATTAAATCGCCACCTTTGGGCGCTTGCGGGTTGGCATAAGGCATAGCCGAGCGCCCCACATACTGAGGCTGGCTATGTACGGCAATATAGGGCGTGGTTTGTAACGCAGCCCATCCAAACTGCGGCAAGACCACACAACCTAAAATACAGCCCAGATATTGATGTGTCTTTTTTATGGCAAATGACATGCACACAGCTCCTTGTGCAGTATTCCTGAGGATGCCGTCAAAACATGACATCCTCAGGATTAAACTTTACAGATTCGGGACTTTAATCACATCGCCAATACGCAATTGAGTATTTGGCTGCATATCATTTAAATCTGCCAATGCTTTGGTGTCGATGCCATAACGACTGGATAAGCCAATCAGCGTATCCCCACGTTTCACTTTATATTCAGTTACGGTTTTGGGAACTTGAATATTTTGTCCAATGCGTAAACCTGAACGTGGCGTTAAGTTATTTAAACTCGCCAATTCTGCAACTGACACACCCACACGGCTGGCAATCGAATTTAAAGACTCACCACTTTTAACGGTATAAGCTTCGGTGGCTTTGCTACTGCTGCTTTTCGCAGCACTTACGACCTCTGTTTTTACTTCATTTTTTGCAGCGCTGGCATCGACTTTTAAGCGTTGTCCAATGCGGACATTGGCAGTACGTGAAAGATCATTCAGCTCTGCCAAATAATTCAATTGCAATTTATATTGGCGCGCAATACTGCTTAAAGTTTCCCCTGCTTTGACCACGTGAATATCATTGGTGGTTTCAGCCACCGCTTCAACTTGGGCTTTTTTCTCAGGAACATCCCCCGTGAGTTTAAGAATTTGTCCTGCTCTTAAACCACTGTTACGGCTTAGATTGTTTAAGTCTGCAATATAGTCTTGGCTGAGATTATATTTTGTCGAAATCGCCGATAAGGTATCGCCACGTTGTACCGTATAACGCTCAGGCACATTGACACCTGCAGGCACTTTGAGGGTTTGACCAATGCGCACACCGCTTTGCGTGCTTATATTATTTAAACTGGCGAGCTCTGCCAAAGAAATTTTGGCTTGGTTGGCAATGCTCGATAAAGTATCACCACGCTGTACTTGGTAGTTTTCAGTCGGATAGTTTGGCTCTGCTGCTTTTGTTTCTGACTTACTGGCTTCAGCTTTGCTCGCTTCCGTTTTTTGTGCAATCACTTCATTTACAGGCACATTAATGCGTTGCCCAACCAATAAGCTACTGTTCGCGTTTAAACCTGGAGTTAAATCAGCCAATTCCTGATTTGACAAGGCATAACGGTCTGCAATCAGTTTTAAGTATTCGCCACGCTTCACTACGTAAGTTTTGGTTGCGATTTTTGCAGCCTGTTCTGCGGCTTTTTTGTCGGCTTCTGCTTTGGCTTTAGATGCAGCCGTTTCTTTTAAACTTAGACGCTGCCCTACAAATAAGCCACTGGTGGTGCTTAAGTTATTAAAATCTGCCAATTGTTTTACAGTTAAACCAAACTGACTGGCGACACCTGTTAAGGTATCATTGGCTTGCACCACGTATTGCTCAGGCATGGTTTTTGGCTTAGCAGGCTCTGCCTGTACTTGTGGCTTGGCATCGTATAAATAAATACTGGTGCCCACATACAAAGTTGCATCTGGAGCAATTTGGTTCCACTTGGCAATATCACGCCAGTTCAAGCCATTTTTCATGGCAATACTGGCCAAGGTGTCCCCCGCTAACACGGTGTACGTGGTACGTTTGCCTTTTTGTGGTACGACCACCACCTCAGACTCCGTACGTAAATAGTTCTTACCTTGGTTACGCTTTGCTTCTTCTGAATCTGGGCGCGTATTTTCTGCCACACTTTTCGGGTAAGCAAAACCTTTGGTTAATTCTTTACCTTGCTGCTCTGCAACAGACAGACTGGTCTGAATAGCGGTCAGCTTAATTTTGCCATCGTATGGATCGACAATTTCAGTGCCTTGCGGCGCAATTTGTTTCAACTCTGCCACAAGTTGTTCTTGTTCGGCTTTAGAAGCTACAGGTTGCAATACTTCTTCTACAGTTTTATTGCTACCTTCAGCCTGCACTGCTGCCAAAATTTGCTCGCGCTCAGTACTGGAAATTGGTGGCTCAATCCGCACAGGCTGAATATTGGCAGCAGGTGTAACAGCAACAGGAATACGCGGCGCACTTGGAATATCGCTACCCGCAGCAAATGCAGCCAAAGCGTCCGAACCTTGTGGGGTACGTGACAAACGTGCAGGCGTAGTGGTTGCTGGTTTTGAAACACTGGCCGTGGTTGATGCTGTGCTTGGTGTATTGGTAGTTGTGACTGCCGCAGATGCTGCAGGTTTGCTTGTAGTCGTTTTGGTTGTTGTACTGGTCGTTAACGCAGGTGGTTCAGATTTAGACGGTGTAATGGTCACACCAGAAGATGAAAACGATGGGGTATTGCTGTTATTACTTGCCAATAAACCGCTACCACCTTGGAGTTTTTTCAATCGTGCATCGACTGTCGGACTTAAATCTGCAGGAATCAAAATACGCATTGGACTTTGGCTATCAATCCGATCCCCACGATGTCCAGGGTTAAGCGAATACAGTTCGGCACGGCTGAGACCGGTAATATTGGCCACATCATTTAAATTCACCGCGCCCACATTAATTTCACGGAAGTGTGGACGGTTGGCAATTGGGGGTAAAGACACGCCATAAGCATGCGGGCTTTTAATAATTTGTGCTACCGCCAAGAAACGCGGCACATAGTTCATGGTTTCTTGCGGCAGTTTTAAAGACCAATAATCGGTTGGTAAACCTGCAGCTTTATTGCGGTTAATGGCTTGTTGAATACGACCCGGGCCTGCGTTATAAGCCGCCAATGCCAATTCCCAAGAACCAAACTGATTATACAAACTGCCCAAAAACTCATAGGCAGCACGAGTCGACTCCACGACATCTCGGCGACCATCGTACATCGAAGTTTGTTTTAAGCCGTAAATACGCCCTGTACTTGGAATGAACTGCCATAAACCTGCGGCAGCTGCGCTACTGGTTGCTGCAGGGTCATAGGAACTTTCAATCACAGGTAACAACGCCAATTCAGTTGGCATACCACGACGTTCAGCTTCTTTAACCGTGTGATACAAATAACGTGACGCACGCGCACTTAAACGATCCAAATACGGTTGACGTGAAATAAACCAGCCTCGCTGCGCTTCAATACGTGGGTTCCAATGGTTTAAATCCATTTTGAAACCAACGGTCATACGCTTCCAGACATCACCGTGTTTTAAAATTAATAAACGGTCACCTTCTACCGCGCGCATATCGGTTGCAGAGAGTAAATCTTCCAGACCATCTAAAGTACTGGCATCTAAATAACCCGAACCGACCTGACTTGAAGTGAGTGGCTTGCTCGCACCCTGCGTCGAGCTACAGCCCGTCATCAAGCCAAGGGCAGCCAATGCTGAACCTAAAACTGTAATTTTTAAAAATGAAGGTAAAGTCGGCTGCCACATGCGCGTGGTTGGTTTATACATAAAAAAATCCAAACAACTCGTATATAAATTATTTTTTAGACTTGCCATTGTAGTAGAGCTAGACAACGACACAAGGCATTAATTTAGCGCGTTTCGTCTATAAATGTTACAAGAAATTAAAAAATAGACAGGATTTACACGTCTAAACCGAATTTGCGATATACAATAGCTTTTCATTTTGATTTATTTTGCACAACCTGCGGATCTGATTTATGTCTCAAACAATCACTTTATATGTTGATGGTGCTTGTCGTGGTAATCCTGGCTTGGGTGGTTGGGGTGCGTATATTGTTACCGAACAAGAAGAACATAAATTATATGGTGGCGAAGCTCAAACCACCAATAACCGTATGGAATTGACTGCAGCGATTGAAGGCATTTTATTTTGCCCAATGGATGCCAAGCTGATTATTTGGACTGACTCCAATTACGTCAAACAAGGCATTACCGAGTGGATTCACGGTTGGAAAAAGAAAAACTGGAAAGATGTCAAAAACCCTGACCTTTGGCAAAAATTAGATGCGGTCTGTCAAGGTCGTGAAATTGAATGGCACTGGATTAAAGGTCACGCAGGACATGCAGGTAATGAAATGGCAGATCAACTCGCCAATGTGGGTGCAGATCAAGTCAGCAAAATGTTAAAAACCGCAGACTCAAACCCAACCCTCAATGCAACCTTAATCACATCGGCAGTAGACATAGCAGAACATGATAAAAAAAAAGCGGAATCTGACTGGTTGCTCGATGACCCGTTTGGTTTTGATTTAATGGGCGATGATGCCGAGGTTGAAATAGAAGATATGCAAAATACGCTTCAGGAAGCTCATCAGGCAACCGACACGGAACTCGAAATCAGCGCATCTGTTCATGTCATTGAAGCAGAAACCAACGTGCCTGCAACTGAATCAACCATTACAGATGAAACTGAAACAGAAAAAACCAATCCATCAGCTCGCGTTGACGCAGTGAACACAACTCAATTGCATCCGCATATTGTGGTCACCCCTGCCACAATGGAGCTACACGGCCCGCGCCAACTGATTCTGGATACCGAAACCACAGGTTTTTACTATCAAGATGGTGACCGGATTATTGAAGTCGGTGCGCTGGAAATGATTAACCGTAAACTCACGGGCAGTTCCATCCACATTTATATTCAGCCTGAAAAACTGGTCGGTGAATCAGAAAACATTCACGGTATTTCAGATGAGTTCTTAAAAGACAAACCCAAGTTTGCCGAAATTGCCGATGTGCTGTATCAATATCTTAAAGGTGCAGAAATTATTGCGCACAACGCCACCTTCGATATGAACTTCTTAGATATGGAGTTCAGTCGTGCGGGGTTGGGCAATTTGTCCGAAGTATGCGAAGTGACCGACTCACTGCTCATGGCAAAAAGTAAGCATCCTGGGCAAAAAAACTCACTCGATGCGCTCGTCAGACGCTATGAAATTCCTGCGCGTGACCGTACGTTCCACGGCGCATTACTAGATGCTGAAATTCTAGCCGATGTTTACTTGGCAATGACTGGCGGACAAGTCGCCTTTGATATGGATGCTCTGTCTGCAAGCGAAGAACAGCAACGTCAAAGTGATCGTTTAAGCATTGATATTGATCTTGCTGTGATTCTGCCATCAGAAGAAGAATTGGCTGCACATGAGAATTGGGTCAAACAATTTGAAGAAAAACACGGTAAACCTTGCTTTTTTGCCAAATAAAATCTACGAGTTTTGTAATTTTATGTATTTAAAGATTTGCCAGTTCAGTTATAGTTAAAGCAAATAGGACTTTGTGTATTTTGCAAAGAACCAACAAACAGATAAAACACTAGGAAAGGTGCAGATCCATGTCTTACCAAACCTCTATACATTTTGATCCAACTGCCTTACTGATAATAAAAAATGAGGTTGATAATTCTATCAAACTGGTTGAATCCGCAGTAAGCACCTTAGCAGAAGATCAAACTTTGCCTTTTGGGATTGATGATGCACTGAATCAGTTTGAACAGTGTGCTCAGGTTTTAGCCTTAATTGATATGGAAAGCTTGGCAAAAATTGCGCAATACTCAGCAGAGCTGATGCGTAAAATTATGGGGAATCCAAGCAATATCAACACGCTGGAAGTCATTGCACTTAGCGAAGGCACCACCATGCTCAAGCGTTATATTGAGTTTATTTGCCTACGTGAAGTTAAAATTCCACAATTCCTACTCGACACTTTAAACCGTTTAGAATTGGCATTGGGTAAACCATTGACTCAGGAAGGTCAGCATATTGAAACTTTATTGGACTGCATCACTCCAAGTTTCCAATTGCCGCAAGTGCCTTCTTTAGAAAAGTCGGCTTATGTACATCGCTTATATAAACTGTCATTACATAAGCTGCTCAAGCAAGAAGAATCTGCCATGGATCTTCAAGCGATTAAACTGGTAGGAACGTATTTGGCAGGTTTGGCAGAACAACATCCGAGTCAGCAATATTGGGGCTTAGTACACGTTGCCTTTAACCATATTGATAACTTGTTGTTGAATGAGCCACGTTTGCGTACTTTTATTAGTATTGAGCACAATATGCGTCAATACTTTGCTACGCCAGAAAGCTTTACCGCCAGCTTGTCTGATCTTGCGAATGTGTTGAGCCTGTGTATTAGTCAAGAAGATGAAATTTCTCAACATATTCGCAGTCAAATGAATATTGGTGAAGACTTACTCACCGACATGCAGCTCCAAGTATTCAGCCGTCATTTATATGGTCCAGATTTTGACACCATGCATACCATTAGCGATTTGGTCACCACAGAAATGACACAAATTCGCAATGATATTGAATACAACTATCAAAACATGAGTCCTGAAAAAACGCTGGAATTACAAGGCAAATTAACAGAGTTAGCAAACTTGTTTAAAGTCTTGAACTTAAATGAAGCGCATTTGGACTTACAACGCCAAGCTGAATCATTAAGCCGTCCTGAATTACTCAAAGATGAAAACTTTGCCCAGCAATTAATGAACGTGATTTTATCGGCCATGAACTCAATCGGTGTGCTTGAACGTCACCACACCTCTAGCCGTTTGCAGTTACGTGTGAATAACATGAACATTTCGCTAGATCGTTTAGATGAAGCACACGAAGCCTTGCTGACTGAAACCAAGTTACTGATTGACTTAATCACGCAAACACTGACACAGCACCTACAAACTCAAAGTGTTGCAGATTTAGAGCATACTTCAGCGCAAATTCGTGAAGTTGCAGGGGCAATGTTGTTCTTGAATGCTGAAAGTGGTCAAAAAGCACTGAAAGTATCTGCAGATTTTGTGCATGCACAAGTTGAAGCAGGGCAAAACTTAACAGCTGAACAGGTCAACAATATCTTAGATACGCTTGCCAGTGCAGATATGCTGATTGACAATTTAAAGAACAAACAACCTGTTCTGCAAAGCATGTTTAAGGTAGCATTGGACAGTAGTGAAAAATTGAAAACTGTAGCCTAATGACTGAACTCTCACTTGCATATATTTTTCAGCAACAACAACTTTTGGTCGATGAAAACTTCCAATTACCACGTGTGGAAAAGTTGGCAAGTGATTTAAGTTTTAGCTCGGGTGATCAAGTGATTGCCCGAGATCTACTTGAAGATGAATCTATCCCTGAAGGCTTTCAACTGGTGCCTATCCGACAACTTTTACAAGTCTGGAACACCCAACAGTTTGAACAAGCTAGCCGTGCCATTCAGTTACTCGAATGGCGTCGCAATCATAAATTCTGCAGCCATTGCGGTCATAAAACCGAAGTCCATGCGACTCAATATGCCATGGTCTGCCCTGCTTGTGGCTATCACCAATATCCGCGCGTAAATCCATGTGTCATTACCGTGATTACTCGTGGTGAAGATGAAGTCTTATTGGCGCGTAATGCACGCAATAAACTGCCCATTTACGGTTTAATCGCAGGCTTTGTTGAAGTGGGTGAAACACTCGAAGAAGCAGTACGTCGTGAAACTTTTGAAGAAGTTGGCGTACAACTTAAAAATATTCAGTATCTTGCCAGCCAGCCGTGGCCTTTTCCAAGTAACTTAATGATCGCCTTTAAAGCTGAATATGCAGGCGGTGAAATTCAGTTACAGGAAGAAGAAATTCGTGATGCACAGTTCTTTAAGTTTGATCAACTGCCTGATATTCCATTTAAAGGCAGTATCGCCCATGCCATGATTATGCATGTGACCCAAGGCACGCCTGTGGCAGATGACACCAAAGCTTGGCTATAAGTCTAATTCGCAATCTTGCATTTAAAAAACCGTTGCACCCCATAAGCTGCAACGGTTTTTTTAATTACCATTTTCCACAGAAGATCAGTCAACATCACGCATCTTTAAGTGCCTGATCTAAAGCACGCATAATTTGGCGTTTGGTCGCAAAGAAACGACTAAACAAACTCGACACCGATGCCATAACACTGACATGCCCTGTTTTTGGAATGACAATAATTTCACTATGATTGCCATATTTCTTTAATACGTGGTCGAAGTCTGTGGCATTACTTGCCCCCACAATTTGATCTTTTTCTGCCACCAATAAATAGTGTTTGACTGAATTCGGCTCCACAAAATAATACGGCATCACATCCTGATACGGCACCTCTTGATCAAAGGCATCGGCACATAGCGGATCATCCTTATAATCAAAATGATAAGGCCCTGCCAAACCAATAATCGCACGAATGTGATCTTTACAGCTTAAAGCATAGGGCTGGGGATGGTACAACAAGGACATCACATTAAATGCCCCAGCCGAATGTCCCATCAATACCACCTGTGCCGTAGAAATACCCAGTTTGTGTTGCTGCTGAGTCAAGTAATTCAGTGCAAGAGTTAAATCATCAATATAGGTGGGGAAAATATGCTGTGGCGCGAGTTGATAGTTCATCACCGCAACATCAAAGCCTTCTTTTGCAAAAGCTTCGCCCACAAAACGATAATCCTGCTTATCGCCACGTGACCATGCCCCACCATGCACAAACACCATGAGTGGACACTGCGGGCGTGGTGTTGTAGTGCGGTACAAATCCAGACGATGTCGCGCGCGTAAACCATAAGCAATATTACTTTGAACGGTATAACCCTGACGTGGGGTTAAACGGTTCAGCGCATAGCTGCCCAAACTATACAGGCGAAATTCTTCATAAATACGTTTCGCCTGTTCTAAAGTTTTATTCAGTTGTTTAAACCAGTGTTCCACATTATTGAACATGTGTCGGTTCAACCTGATCTGGGTCAATCGCGACTGGCGTTTGTGTTTCTGGAGCAACCATTGGGCTGACAAAGTTCGCGTTGTTGCTCGGCTGTAGCTCAATATTATCAATTAGGGTAATAATTTTAGTGACATTGCCCACTTGTTGTAGCACTTGGTTTAAATCCTGCAATTCTGCATTGTTCAAACGTCCCATCACATATAACACGCCATCTTCGGTATGAATACGCACTTTGCTGTCTGACACCACAGGCGCTTTCATAATCAAACCACGGGTATTTGCAGTGACCGTGGTGTCCTGCATAATGGTGCTATAGCTGATTTGATTACCCACTGTAATATAATTATGGATGGTTTTTACATCACTCATGGCACGCACATTGTCTTCTGCTAATTGTTTTAAATGGGCGTCAGGCACTTGCCCTGTCAACAACACATTGCCATGAAAACTTTCTATATTGACACGTGATTGTTTAAAACGTGAATCCAGTTTATATAAATTAATTTTTGCAGTACGTTCAATAGAGTTATCTATAAACACTTGCCCAAGTGAGCGTGCACCACTTTCTGTACCCACTGGCGCAGTGCCTGTGCCACTTGAAATAAAACTTGCACAACCCGATAAACTTGCTACACACAGCAAGGTCACTGCAATACGCTTGAACACTCAGCAAGACTCCTATTATTTTCTTTCAATTCTGGCTTGTGCTGTGCATTTCATCCTTAGATTTGCACGATCAACAATACACCGACTGATGCTTTTGCTTTAAATTTCACTCAAAGATTAATCAAGTCTGCATCAAAAGTAAAAGCATTTTCAATCCATTGCAAATCATACGGGAATTTGGAAAAGTCTTGCTGTACTGTTTTTGCAAATTGCCGAGAAAAATCAAAGCAAATCACATCAAAACGACAATAATATTCTGAATAGTGTGGATATTCTGTTAAAAACTGCAGGGCAGTTTTCATAATTTTACGCTGCTTGGATGCAGACACCACTTCGTAGGCTTTGCCATAACGGGTTTGAGAACGTGCTTTAACTTCTACAAAAATCAGTTGTTCTGCTTGAATAAAAATCCCATCTATTTCACCAAAAACACTGTGATAATTCTGCTCCAGCATACGCCAACCGTGTTGATGTAAATATTGCCAAGCCGTCTGCTCTGCCCATGTGCCAATGCTTTGCTGCAGTGTTTTTTGATTCATGCTATATCCGATTTTTTTTATTTTGTTATGGTGCGCAATCGTAGTATTCGCTGAAGTGCGATGACGCGAGTTTCACACGCCAGACTGCAATTCAGGTAGAATAAGCGCTTGGTCTGTAACTTGTATCAGACGCAAGCCAATACTGCTGTTGTTTCGTGTTCCATCATTTTTATTTTAGTTTGCTATTTCCCACGGAGAAAACTCAATGAGTGCCCAGTTATTTGTTGTTGCTACCCCAATTGGTCACTTAGATGATATGAGCTACCGTGCAATTGATGTGCTCAAATCGGTCAGCCTAATTGCCGCTGAAGATACCCGCACCTCTGCACAATTAATGAAACATTTTAATATTTCAACTCCGCTTACAGCCTGCCATGAACACAACGAAAGCAACAAGATTGATATTTTAGTCCAAAAATTACTCAATGGCGAAGACATGGCGCTCATTAGCGATGCAGGTACACCACTGATTAGCGACCCAGGTTTTAAACTGGTTCGTGCAGCACAAGCCAATGGTATTCGTGTGATTCCTGTGCCGGGTGCATGTGCAGCCATTGCAGCGCTCAGTGCGGTTGGCTTACCAAGTGATCGCTTTAGTTTTCAGGGATTTCTCGCTTCTAAACAGTCACAGCGATTACAACAACTTGAAAAGCTAAAAGATGAAACCCAAACCCTGATTTTTTATGAAGCACCACATCGAATTTTAGATTCAGTCAAAGATATGGCTGCCGTGTTTGGTGCAGATCGCCCTGTTGGCTTTGCCCGTGAAATCACCAAAACCTTTGAAACCATTAAAAAAATGACTTTAGGTGAATTGGCTGAATTTATCGCAGCAGATCATCATCAACAAAAAGG
Source organism: Acinetobacter sp. Swhac1 (assembly GCF_013390985.1). Classification (NCBI taxonomy): domain Bacteria; kingdom Pseudomonadati; phylum Pseudomonadota; class Gammaproteobacteria; order Moraxellales; family Moraxellaceae; genus Acinetobacter; species Acinetobacter sp. Swhac1. The sequence continues at coordinate 23,820 of NZ_JACASN010000020.1, forward strand.
TGAAATTGTATTGGTGGTGGGGGGAGCGAGCGAAGAAAAAGACATGGAACAAGAAAAATTAGATCAATTATTGCAGCGTTTGTTGCAAGATTTATCGGTAAAAGCAGCATCACAATTGGCGGCTGATCTAACAGGGATTAAAAAGAAAATTGCCTATCAACGTGCGTTGGAATTAAGCCAAGCAGCTGAATAATCCGATTGAGCAATAACAGTGATGACGATCATCGCGCATAAAAAAAGCATCACCCTTTATACAAGGTGATGCTTTTTTATCTTGAAGTGATAAACATTAGAGCAGCCTGCATAGTAAGCATCCCGCCCTAACTCACTCAACAGTTCAACGAATAAATTCAATCAACAAGTTCAGCAAGCACGTTCAACAGATTAGTCGCGCGCAGACTCATCTGGTGGCACTTCGGTAATTTTTCCGCCACGCGCCAAGAATGCAGCCACTTCATCTTCCAATGCCTGACGCTGTTTTAGTTTGGCAGTTACAGTGAGAGTTTCTGCTTCTGCAAGATCACCATCTACAGCACCTTCTTCTGATTCTGCTGCACCTTTTTCAGCCGCTTTCGCTTCATCTTCGTCTACAGTTGAATCTTCTACATCATCGTAATCGTTCATGTCCGTCATCTTAATCTCCCCACAAATGACTTCAATTTAGTCCAAGTGAAAACTGGTTATGAATTACGATGAAATTTAGCAATCTCTTGGCCTTTCGCATAGAGTCTAGATTAAAAAAAACGTATCTTTTTTAATCAAATTCGTAATCAGGTATGTATGACCGTACAAAAAACGACTCTTTAGGGTTAAACCGCGTAACGGGTATCTTGTAACAGGCTTAATCCATTGGCTTGTGCCATAAAGGCATCTTTTAGTGCAGGCTGTTGTTCAACCTGTTTTAAACCAAAATTACGCGCCCATACCACAGGGAATAAAGTCGTGGTTTCCATCCAACCAATAGCAGACATGCTGTGCATCATGGCATCGTTCTGTCCTTTACGACGGTGTTCATAACGTTTTAAAGTCTGTTCATGCGCCCAAACACCACGCTTAAAGTCATGCAGTAGTACATCACAGAGTACTGCAGCGTCTAAACAGCCAATGTTCACCCCTTGTCCTGCAAGTGGATGAATCACATGCGCAGCATCACCAATCAATGCCAGCCCCTCTTGCACATAGCGCTCTGCTGCACGGGCCTTGAGTGGGAAAATAGCACGTGGTGTTGCCTCTAAGACCTCTCCCAACATGTGATGACTTTCACGGGTCAAGAGTTGAGTAAAATCGGCATCATTCAGCTTGGCGTATTCTTCGGCATAGTCATCGGGCAAAGTCCAAACAATAGACTGCCAATGCCCTTCTTGCTCATCCTGTAAACTGGCCATTGGTAAATACGCCAACGGGCCTGTTTCCAAAAATATTTGCCGTGCTACATGCTGATGTGGCAATGCAGTACGAATCGCACAGGTTAAACCTGCCTGACGATAATCCAGCACATCAAAATCAATAAAGGCCTGTTCGCGCACAAAGGAGTTGGCACCATCTGCACCAATCACCAGTTTAGTTTGTAATTGGGTACCATCAGCCAAATGAATATGCCAAACGCCAACACCACGCTCCAAACGGGTCACTTTGACTTGCGTGCGATAATCCTGCACTTGCTCTAGCATTCGTTGCTGAATCGCAAGGTTTAAAATACTTGGCTCTACCATTGAACCAAGCGCTTGTTCAATCACGGGTGTATTCGTAGCACTACTGCCAAAATTAATTTCACCATAGCCATTTTTATTCCAAACCTGCATGCCGCTATACGGCATGTGGCGCACAAGTTTAGGCCAAACACCTGCGGTTTTTAATAGGTGGATCGTAGCCTGACTGAGCGCCAAAACACGCGGATTGGCAACTGCAAGGGTTTTCTCTGCATCTAAAATAGGTGCGGCATCTAAAACTGTAGCCTGCACACCCCCTTGTGCCAATAAAAGTGCAGTTAAGCCTCCCACCAAGCCGCCACCAATAATGACGACATCTAACACTTGCGTTTGTTGATTTGCTGTGATCATGCTTTTAACCCCATGGCATAATTGGCGACCAAAGGTTTAATGCCTGGAATGGTATCAAACGCGACTAAGCCTGTATTACGCATAAATTTCAGGATTGGGTTTTGATTGCTAAATCCACGTACCACGCTGTCACAGAATTTAATGACTCGCTGTTGATCTTTCAAACGCGATTGTTCATAGTCACGCAGCATTGCAGCATCGCCTAAATCTGCTGACTGTGCCGCCTGTTCGGTGAGATAACGCAATAATACGTAAGCATCTCGCATACACAAGTTAAAGCCCTGCCCTGCGACTGGGTGAATGGTATGCGCTGCATTACCCATCAGTACAACGCGACCAACCGCCTGTTTTTCTGCCAGAACTTGTGACAATGGAAAACTAAAACGACGTCCTGTTTTTTCAAACTTCCCTACACGGTCACCATAGGCTTGTTGCAAGGCATTTAAAAAGTGTTGATCATTTTCATCGCCAATCCATTCATGTTCTGTACCTTTTGGCACAGGCCACACCACAGAACGGCGATATTCACCTGGCAGGGGCAGCAACGCCAAAGGCCCTAAGTGACTAAAACGCTCAAAACCCACATGCGCATGCGGCTTGGAGGTTTGCACTGTGGTCACAATCGCTACTTGGTCATAATCATGTTCCGATGCACCAATGCCCAAGGCTTTACGGCAGAAAGAATCACGACCATCGGCAGCAATTAGTAGTTTGGCAGCAAGCTGTAATTGTTCCTGACCACGTACCGCTTCAATATAGGCAAAATCTGCATCTTGTTTAAGACTGGTGACCTGCACACCATCAATCAATTCAATCAAAGGTTGTTTACGCACTTCGGTCAGTAACACCCGACCTAACCATGCATTTTCAATCACCTGACCAAAGCTTTCGACTTTTTCTTGTTCGGCCAATAAACGTGCCTTGCCAAAACTACCTTGTTCGGTAATTTGAACTTCTAAAATAGGCGTAGCATGTTCTTGCAAGGCATCCCATAAACCTAGCTCTTGGTAAATTTGTACGCTGCGACGCGATAAGGCACTGTTACGTGCATCAAAACTGGAATGATACGGCGCAAGGCTGGCATCGTCATAATTGGGGTATTGAATCGCTTCTAGCAACTTTACTGCAATGTTTGACTTAGCCAACATCAAGGCTAAGCTTAGCCCGACCATACCACCGCCTACAATGATCACTTCTTGTTGCATGCCTTGATCCTTTTTATGAGGTATTCGACTTCAAAAGATTCAATCGAAATACGTATAATCTGTAATGGATTTTATCTTACCGCAAAGTCATTTATTTTTATAATGAATTAGTGTTGAAGCTATGGAAGATGATTAGACTTCTTGCAAATGTCCAATTCAAACTATAATTATTAGTCCCTCATCTTCTTGCTCCGAGCCATGTATGACACAAGAGAAGATAAATTCAATACTTAGTATTATTGATGGCTGATGATTGATTTTAGAATAAGCTCAACGATAAAAATGATCTCACATAATGGTTATTATACAAACTATCTTTGTAATGCATATTGCATTACAATATTTCCATACATTCAATAACTGAGAGAAGTGATGGCTACTGTTAATTTCAGGGTCGATGAAGCCCTTAAAGAAAAATCTTATTCAATCCTTAAAGAACAAGGTATCTCACCTACCGATTTCTTTACCAATATTCTTGAATATGTGGCAACGACTGGAAAGCTTCCAGTACAAAAAGTATTGCTTTCAGAAGAAGATGCAGAACTATTGGCACTCGTCCGTAAACGCATGAATGATCCTAAAGAGATGTTCGAGGAAGTCACATTAGATGACTTATAAACTTTTACGTCACAAGGACTTCACTGCAGAATGGGAAAAGCTTCCGAGTGCTATCCGCGACCAATTCAAGAAAAAATTAGCCAAAGTCATTGAGCAGCCACATATTCCAAAGAACATGCTTAAAGGTGATCTTGCTGGCTGCTATAAAATCAAATTATTAAAAGCGGGTGTCCGACTTATTTATCAGGTCAAAGATGATCAGGTCGTTATTTTGCTCATTACCGTTGGAAAGCGTGCTGATAACATTGTTTATGATGAAGCAAAAAAGCGGATCAAAGACTAAAAATTATTTACATACTCAAAATTTACACGCGCTTTCTAATAAAAAAGCTGATCACTTGACCAGCTTTGATTAGACCCAATTAAGCAGATTTAGCTTTTGCCATCAATGCTTCAATCTCTTCTACGGTTTTCACCACTTTTGAAGTCAGATTCAATGGCCCGTTCGCAGTCGCAACAATATCATCTTCAATACGGATACCTATACCACGCCATTTAGCATCTACCGTTTCATCATCGGGTGCAATGTATAGACCCGGTTCAACGGTCACCACCATACCTTCTTCATAAACACGCCAGTCTTCACCGTGTTTATAGCTGCCGACATCATGCACATCCATGCCCAACCAATGCCCTGTACCGTGCATATAAAACTGGCGATAACTTTCCGAAGCAATAATTTCTTCTAAATTGCCCTGCATAATGCCTAGATCAAGCAAACCTTGCACCAAAATACGCACCGCAACATGGTGTGGTTCTTTATAGGAGTTACCAATTTGTACAGCTTCAATTGCTGCAATTTGCGCATCCAATACAATGTTATACAGTGCTTTTTGTTCTGGACTGAATTGACCATTCACGGGAAAAGTACGGGTAATATCTGAGGCATAGCACTGATATTCACAGGCTGCATCAATCAGGACTAAATCGCCATCTTTAAGCACTTTGTCATTTTCGACATAATGCAAAATGCAGGCATTTTCACCACCACCGACAATACTGTTATAGGCAGGTACGCAGCCATTTTTACCAAAAATGTAATTCAGTTCAGCTTCTAGCTCATATTCCATCATGCCTGCTTTTACTGTTTGCATGGCACGAGTATGTGCTTCTGCACTAATATTTGAAGCAATTTGCATCAACTCTAATTCAGACTCAGTTTTATGCAAACGCATTTCATCTAGCAAACGATCTAACTGAACAATTTTGGCAGGTGCAGTATTGCCTTGACGATGTTGTGCATCGGCTTGTTGGTTCCATGCTGCAACACGTACATCAAATTCAGTCTGATGCCCTAAGCGATAATACAACGTGTCTTTATTGACAATTTTAGCAATGATTTCTGCATCTAATTGCGCAATTGCAAAAGACTCATCAGCCTCAAATAGCTCAATTGCGCCTTCTAGCCCTGCGCGATAACCATTCCAGATTTCCATTTCACGGTTACGTTCGCGGCAGAACAAGGTGTAGGTATAACCTTCATCAATTGATTCATAGGTTTCAATCACCGCAACTGCTTCAGGTTCAGCAAAACCTGTTAAATAGAAAAAACTGCTGTCGGCACGATATTTATAATCTGCATCACGATTACGCATTGCCACAGGACTGGTTGCAATAATTGCGACACTATTGGGCCCCATCAGTTCTGCAAGTTGATCACGACGTTCTTTAAATTCGACTTGAGTCAATTTTTTCATAAATACGGTCTACATATATAAAATGATGAAAATATGATTGTTGTAATGACTTAAAGCACCTTACACCGACTTAACTTAGGCACACAACGCCCGATTAACTCGGACGGTGTGGCGTAAACATTTCAACAACAGTACTTGCGTTTTGTGTTGTTTGTACGGTTTGTTGACGCGACTTAGCATGTAAGTTTTGCAATAAAGAGCTTTCTTCTACAGGCACTTTTTTACGTCCTACAGATAAACTCACAGGAATCAAACGTACAAATTCATACAATTCCTGATAGCTTTCTTCGCCTTCTTCATCATTGTCTGAATCTTCAAATTCAACCGCAGCGACATCTTGTAAATGCTCAATCAGTTCGATTTCATCTGAACGAATATGCCCAGAAGCTAAACCAAACCCAAGCACGACGCCTGCACACCAATCCGCCAAAGCTTGCACACGTTCTTGTAAAAGATGTTCATCATCTGGCAATAACGGCAGATAATCTAACTCATCTTCAGACAAAGCATGTGCGACATCTTCCGATTCATCGGTTAAAAGTGACAGTGCGGCTGGCTCTAATTCTGGCACATTGAGGGTTTCTAAAATCTGCTGCCACTCGGTTTCAGTTGGTGCATTTGTCACACAAACTATACCTGTCAGCAAGCCATGTAACTCACTTGGGCTTGAAATTTCTTCAATGTTAGAAAAATTGCGGAACCATTCCGACCAACCTGAAATATCGTCTTGCATTCGTTTATCCAATCTCTATACTTCGTATATATTACCTTTGTTTGCAATACTGTGCGACCACGATATGTTAGAAGAATTACAGCGTCTACAAGCGTATATTGGTGTTTTAAAAACACGAATTAATCATTATGAAAGTGAAAATGCCGCCCTCAGCACAGCCAAGCAAACTGCTGAGGAACAGCATCATGCTCAAATTGTTCAAAGAAACAGCATTATTACTGCCAAGCAAGATGAAATTGAGAATCTGACTGAGCAATTAAGCAGCACGCAAGCGCAATTACAGCAGTTAAATCAAGATGCGACAGCACTGGCAGACCGTTACAGTCGTTTGGAAAAAAGCTGTACTGATTTGAAAAACCGCTTTCAGGAAATTTTGGCTGAACGCAATGAATTACGCATTTTAAAAGAAAAAATGCTGAATGATCAGCGTTTAAATCAGCACGAAATTCAGACACTCAAACAAGAACGTGAAAGATTGTTACAAAAAAATGAGCATGCAAAAGCCAAAGTGGAAGCCATTATTCAGCGTCTTGCAATTTTAGGTACAGCTCAAGATCATCATGCGCAAGAAATTCAACAACTTGCCCACCCTGCCGAAGTGAGCGAGGAAGGTTAATATGTCAGTTCAAATTCCAATTGATTTACGTGTTTTAGGACATAGTTTCCGTTTAGCCACAACTGAAGAAAAAAGAGAAGATTTAGAGCGTGCAGCACAATTATTGAATGAACGCTATGATGAGTTTCGTCGTAAAGCGCCCAATATGGAACCGAGCAAACTGATTATTGTGGTGGCTTTAGAGTTGATGCAAGAGGTTCTTTCTATGAATAAATCTTTGCAGCATTATGAGCATTGTGAGCGTTTACTCAGCACCATTTTGCAAGAAGTTGAAGCCCTTACTTAAGTGTCGTTTTTTTGACTTAAGTTTGCATAAAGGCTATGCAAACAAGCTCTATCTTTACAGTTAATTCGTGAACATGAGTTGCCAAGCAACTGAGATGGGTTATACTAATTCTAACTCTGAGGTGTTCGCCAGCGAGTCTATATCCCTGCCGATACTTAAATCTTAGGATTGTGTTCTGCATATTTAGAGCGTATGCCCATCTCGTATGGGAAACCCAGCAAGTATGCGTCGCGTCCGCCTTGAACTTTTTCGGGTTCAGGGTAACGACATGCAGCGGCATCTTCGGAGCTATTTATTTTTAAATATCTAAAAATAAAATGTCTAAAAAATATAAAATCGTTTAGAAAAATGTATCAGCAGAAACCTTAAACCGCTCAGACAGCGCTTTAATATGACGAATATTCAACTGGCGTTTGCCGCTTAAAATCTCCGAAATCACAGATTGAGTTGCAACCTCTGCCAAGTCAGATTGACCTAATCCATGTTGCGCCATCAAAAAAGCTAAAGCAGCACGACCATCTCCATGAGGAATAGGCAGGTGTTCATTTTCATAAACAGAAACCAAGTCACCGAGTTGATGAATCAGCCCCATTAAAGGATGCGTTTCATCATCACCAACAATATCTAAAAGCTCATCTAAAGCCTCGACAAGTGCATGAAAATCTTTTTCATTTTCTGGTTTACTCAGCAAAGGAGCAACGTAGTGCCAGTGATCTACAGCCTGTTTAATCATTGCGTTCATACTAATCCTCCTTCCAATGACCTTTGTCATATTCTTTATGGGATAACACATGACGAATATACACACGCTTTGCCTGATACATCACAACAGCAATAAGTCGAATCTTATTCCCACCAATATCGAATACATGAAACTTTCCAACTTTATCAACTGCTGGAAATAACTGCTTCATTTCGGCAAAGTCTTTCGGATCATTTGCCTTAATAATTCGATACCAACCATCGAGTGCTGTTTCAGCCTGTGGCCACTTGTGCATTGCCTCTATAATTCTAGCGTGGGTGATCACATGCATAATATTTTATCGCATTTTGCTATAAATCAAGTATAAACTGATTATCGCATATTGCAATATTTTATAGCGAATTAAACAAACTCAGTTTCACCAACTTGATGATAGTGACGATTAAAATAAACCAACGCCTGATCTTGTTGATTTTTTTGAATGGCAACTATTGGGCAAATAAAAATAGTATGCGTCCCCACTTCTTGAATTTGCGAAATTTCACAATCAAAGCTGACCAATGCATTTTTTAATATAGGAGCGCCCGTTTCCAAAGCAGCCCATTCAGCCTGCTTAAAACGCTCATCGGAACTCAATTTTGATGAGGCAAATGCATTGGAAAGATGTTCTTGTTCTGCATTTAGCACATTCACACACAGCACTTTATTCTCTAAAAAACTGAGATGTGAACGCGATGATTTATTCATACACACCAATAATGTTGGCGGTGTATCTGTCACGCTACATACCGCAGATGCAGTAAAACCATGACGTCCTGCATCTCCCATTGTCGTCACTACATTGACTGCACTTGATAAGAAAGACATTGCATTTTTGAAGTCTGTTGCTTTAACCATCACCGTATTCCAACACTCAACTTTTTTAGAAAGTTCAAAGGATGCTTTTTGCCTGAAAAAGCATCCCTGATTCACTTAACTTAAATTCACTTGGCTTGAATTCACTTCGCCTGATCGAACGCTTAACTAGATAATTCTTGGCGAATAATCTTCGTACCAGCAGCCAAAGCCTGTAACTTGCCTCGTGCAACCTGACGACTCAATGGTGCCATTCCACAGTTAGTCGATGGGTACAACTTGTCAGCATCGACAAATTGCAATGCTTTGCGCAATGTATCTGCAACTTCATCGGCTGTTTCAATCGTATTCGTTGCGACATCAATCGCACCCACCATCACCTTTTTACCACGGATAAGTTCAAGCAAATCCATCGGAACACGTGAGTTGTGACATTCCAGTGAGATAATATCCAAATTAGACTGCTGTAGTTTTGGGAAAACTGCTTCGTATTGACGCCATTCTGAGCCGAGTGTTTTTTTCCAATCGGTATTGGCTTTAATGCCATAGCCATAGCAAATATGCACGGCTGTTTCACATTTCAAACCTTCTAACGCGCGCTCTAATGTTGCCACGCCCCAGTCATTCACCTCATCAAAAAACACATTAAACGCAGGTTCATCAAACTGGATGATATCCACGCCTGCTGCTTCAAGTTCACGCGCTTCCTGATTCAGGATTTTGGCAAATTCCCACGCCAGTTTTTCACGGCTCTTGTAGTGCGCATCGTATAAAGTATCAATCATGGTCATAGGACCAGGCAACGCCCATTTGATGGGTTGATCTGTCAGTGAACGCAGGAATTTGGCATCTTCAACAAAGACTGGTTTTTGACGAGAAACTGCACCCACCACAGAAGGGACACTGGCATCATAACGATCACGAATTTTGACTGTTTCACGTTTCTCGAAATCGACACCTTCAAGGTGTTCAATAAAGGTGGTGACAAAATGCTGACGGGTTTGCTCCCCATCACTCACAATATCAATCCCTGCTTGCTGTTGTTCATGCAGTGATAGACGTAGCGCATCTTGTTTTGCGTCCAGTAATTCTTGCCCTGTTAATTTCCAAGCTGACCAAAGCTTTTCAGGTTCTGCGAGCCACGAAGGTTTAGGTAAACTGCCAGCCGTTGAGGTCGGTAATAAAATAGCCATTTTGAATCTTCTATCTGTATTTTAAGTTAAGCAACACGTTCTTGATTGGCAGCATGTAGCGGCACGAACTTGGCAGCCCATTGTTCAAGAATGTCTTGATAAGGTTTGATAAAGTTTTCTTCAGTCCATTTGCCCTGCTTGACTGCCAACTGACCTCGCTCAACACGGTCATATACAACTTGGGTTAATGAATAATCCTGATAATTCAAACTTGGCTGATAGACCTCGCCTGCAGGTGAGTTGGTGTTATAAATTTCAGGACGATAAATTTTCTGGAAACTTTCCATAGTACTGATGGCACTGATCAACTCAAAATCTGTGTAATCATGCAGTAAATCGCCAGAAAAATAGAACGCAAGCGGTGCATTGCTATTTTCAGGTTTGAAGTAACGCACGGTTAAACCCATTTTTTCAAAGTAGTCATCGGTTCGTGAATATTCATCATTTTTATATTCTGTGCCTAAGACAGGATGCACATTGGTCGTACGATAATAAGTTTTTGTGGTTGATACGCTCAGGCAAATCACAGGTTGTTTTTGAAACTCAGCTTGGAACACTGCTGAACTGACCAAATGCTGATAAAGCTTGCCATGTAAATCACCAAAGCTTTCAGGCTTTTCATTTACTTTGCAGCCTAATGCTGGCAAGACCACACTAAAATCATAATCACGAACATACGATGAAAAACTGTTGCCAATCATGCCTTCAATACGTTCATTTGTTTGATGATCTGTGATCGTACTTTTTAGCATTTCAATGAATGGAAAAGTTTTGCCATTTCCTTCAATATCAATTTCTGCAGAAATAATGTCGATTTCAAGCGAATAACGATCACCTTTTGGGTTATCGCAAGATGCCAGCGAGTTAAAACGATTATTGATCATCGCTAAAGTTCTGCGTAAATTTTCCTGACGGCTTTCACCACGCGCCAAATTTGCAAAATTGGTGGTTAAACGCGTGTTGTTAGCAGGTTCATAGTTTTCGTCAAAACGAATACGTTTAATTGAACAGGTGAATGGCTTTGTCATGATGATCTACTACCCAAATTTAAAAAGTTAAAATTTCTGAATGAGGGTATTTATACTGGAACGACAAAGTGAATAAAAATGATTTAACCTCAGTCCAAAGTGAATTTTATTCACCTTAATTTAAAATATGCAGCAAAACATCTAAAAATGATGGTTTTTCTGTTATCCCTTAAATTTAAAAATTAAAATAAATATTTCAATAACAACAAGTTAAAACCAAAAAATATTTTTATTCCGATAAATATTGAAGAGTATATTTTAGAGGACAGCACATAGTTCATTCAGCAGATTTTCAGCCCTGAATGAATGAAACTCAGCTTGAAGTTAGAAAATCTCAGCTTCTGATTGGCTTGGTTTAGCATCTTCGTGATCAAAATGTATTCAGTTGGTCACATCAAAAAACAACGAGAAAAAATCGGCAGGCAAAAAAATAGGTCAATTCGTCAGTTGACCAATTGACCTTACGATAAGCTCACACATTGGAGCTTCTTAGATGATGCAGTTTTATTGAACTTGTGCAGGAAAATCATCTTCTGCCAATGCAGCCGTAATTTGATCTACAGTTGCAGTGCTTTCCACGGTCACAATTTTAGTCGCTAAATCGACTTCAACTTTTGCAGCAGGATCAACATCTTGAATGGTTGCCGTGACACCACGTGCACAACCGCCACAAGTCATATTTTCAATCAATAGTTTCATTGCGAACTCCACACTTCTGCCTTTGTTGAACTGTAGTTTAAAGCTTACCATGCTGGCAAGGTCAAGCCTATTTTGGGCTAAAATTTACTTGACCTTACCATCGTGTCAATCTATATGCTAAACACATCCTCCAAATTATAGAGACGACCATGGACGCAAAACACCCAAATGCCTCTCCCTATCAGGAAACTTTGTCTATAGAAGGCATGACCTGTGCCTCATGTGTCGGGCGTGTCGAAAAAGCCTTAAAAAAAGTCGATGGTGTAGAAAAAGCTGAAGTGAATCTTGCAACAGAAAAAGCACTGATTCACGCATCGCAACCTTTAGACCGTGCACTGCTCATTAAGGCAGTGCAACGTGCAGGTTTTGATGTAGCTGCCATTCAACCAATAGAACTGTCTATTGATGGCATGACCTGTGCCTCGTGTGTAGCACGTGTCGAAAAAGCCTTAAAGAAAGTGTCTGGTGTAGAACAAGCCAATGTCAATTTGGCGACTGAACGCGCATGGATTCAACCGAATGCCACAGTTTCTAGCCAAGACCTGATTCGAGCGATTCAAAAAGCAGGTTATGACGCCAAACTGCTGCAACACGACTCTAACGAACAACACGATAAAAAGAATCTGGAACAGCAACAACTGAAACGTGATTTAGTAATTTCACTGATTTTAGCCTTGCCTGTGTTTATTCTGGAAATGGGATCACACATGATTCCTGCCTTTCACATGTGGGTGATGCACAATATTGGGCAACAACAAAGCTGGTGGATTCAATTTGCTTTAACCACATTGGTGCTGCTGTTACCAGGACGTCGTTTTTATCAAAAAGGGATTCCAGCGCTGTTACATTTTGCGCCTGATATGAACTCTTTGGTGGCGGTAGGAACTTTGGCTGCATACAGTTTTTCATTGGTGGCAACGTTTATGCCGCAGCTTTTACCCGAAGGCACAGTGCATGTTTATTATGAAGCTGCGGCAGTGATTGTCAGTTTGATTTTGCTGGGTCGTTATTTTGAAGCCAAAGCCAAAGGTCGCACCTCGCAAGCCATTCAGCATTTAATTGGCATGCAAGCTAAAACTGCACGTATTCATCGGGATGGTCAAATCATTGAAGTGCCAGTGGCGGAAGTCAGCTCCAATACCATTGTCGAAATCCGCCCAGGTGAGCGCATTCCTGTAGATGGTGAAGTGATCGAAGGTCATAGTTATATAGATGAGTCAATGATTACAGGTGAGCCTGTTCCTGTAGCCAAACAAATAGGCAATCAAGTCGTAGGTGGCACCATCAACCAAAATGGCACACTAAATATTCGTGCCACTGCCATTGGTGAAGCTTCGGTGTTGGCGCAAATTATTCGCATGGTCGAGCAGGCGCAAGGGTCTAAATTACCCATTCAAGCCTTGGTGGATAAAGTAACCATGTGGTTTGTACCTGCCGTGATGTTATTGGCTGCACTTACTTTTATTGTGTGGTTTATTTTTGGCCCAGAACCTGCCCTGACCTTTGGTTTGGTCAATGCAGTCGCTGTTCTAATTATTGCCTGCCCATGTGCGATGGGTTTAGCCACACCGACTTCAATTATGGTGGGAACAGGTCGTGGCGCTGAAATGGGCGTGCTGTTTCGTAAAGGCGAAGCTTTGCAGCTTTTGCAAGATGTTAAAGTGGTCGCGGTGGATAAAACAGGAACGCTCACCGAAGGCAAACCGACATTAACCGATTTTCATGTGCAATCGGGTTTTGATGCAGATCAGGTCTTTGTACTTTTAGCATCGGTAGAAGCGAAATCTGAGCATCCCATTGCATTGGCGATTGTGCAAGCTGCAACAGAAAAGCAAGTCAGTTTACTGCCTGTGACCGAATTTGACAGCATCACAGGTTCAGGTATTGAAGCACTGGTGAATGGTCAACGTATTCAGATTGGTGCAGACCGTTATATGCAACAAATTGGGCTAGATGTTAGCGCTTTTAATGCAGAAGCTGCACGTTTAGGACAAGAAGGCAAAACACCAATTTATATGGCGATTGATCAACAACTGGCAGCCATTGTTGCCGTTGCAGACCCAATTAAAGACACGACTTTTGCTGCTATTGCAGCGTTGCATCAACTGGGTTTAAAAGTGGCGATGATTACGGGAGATAACCGACATACGGCTCAGGCAATTGCTGCACGTTTACAGATTGATCATGTGGTGGCCGAGGTTTTACCTGAAGGCAAGGTCGATGTTGTACGTGAATTACAACAGCAATTTGGACGTGTGGCTTTTGTGGGTGATGGTATTAATGATGCCCCTGCTTTGGCACAAGCCGATGTTGGAATTGCGATTGGTACAGGTACAGATGTTGCGATTGAAGCAGCCGAAGTTGTATTGATGTCGGGCAATTTACAAGGTGTGCCCAATGCAATTGCTTTGAGTAAAGCCACTATCCGCAATATTCGTCAAAATCTGTTTTGGGCATTTATTTATAATATTGCCTTGATTCCAATTGCTGCAGGCGTGCTATACCCGTTTGCAGGTATTTTGCTCTCGCCTATTTTTGCTGCGGGCGCGATGGCATTATCTTCAGTGTTTGTATTGGGTAATGCGCTCCGTTTAAAATATTTCCAAGCAGCACAGGTTTAAATGCAACACACAAAGGGTTTAGAAGATTGTTCTACGCCCTTTTTATGAGAGAAGTCACATGAATATTGGTCAAGCCTCTAAGCTATCGGGTATTTCCAGCAAAATGATTCGTTATTATGAGCAAATTGGTTTACTGGATACCGCCAAACGCTCTGCTTCGGGTTATCGGATTTATTCTGAGCAAGATTTAAAAACTTTGTCTTTTATTAAGCATGCACGGGTTTTGGGTTTCTCTTCTGAGCAAATGAAAGAATTGCTAGGTTTATGGAAAAATGCTGACCGACAAAGTGCAGAAGTAAAGCAGCTCACACTTAAACATATTGAAACCTTAAAACAGAAGATTGCGCAATTACAGGAAATGGCGAACTGGCTACAAAGCTCTGCAGATCATTGCTCTGGCGATGAACAGGCAGATTGTGTGATTTTGAAAGATATTGAATTGGGGAAGTGATTTGGAATTAAGCTTCCCCCATTCAAACAAGACCTGACAGTTATCCACTTGTTAGAAACCATTGTTGTATCTGTCAGCTTAAATTTAACTTAGGAAATCTACATCCCTATCTTTTTAATACATAGCATAAAAAAACTCACACTTTGGGGAAGTGTGGGGGGAAACTTGGAATATCTGTTACTTTATGGGAGCGTATTATATATAAACACAATTTGAATTAGTGAGCATTCTATATAATTTACGAGATAAATTTAACACTTTTTAAGAATCTCTCCGATAAACTGCACAACAATCAAGTTTTAGCACTATTCATTACGCATATTTTAGCGCGGTAATTCATACCCTTTTTCATTAATTAAACGAACCGCAGCATCACAGACTTCTGCATCATAAATTGTACCGTGTCCACGTATGACTTCTGCAAGTGCGACATCTACCCCTAATGCGAGGAGAAATAAATGACTTTAAGTCAAATACGTCTGGCGATACTAAGTCACGAGATAATTTAGGCATACTTTACCCTGCACCCAACCGATGAATGGTTTTTAGACTGACTTCGCTCACTACAGGTACGACAATATTCTGAAAAGACATCACGATATTTCCTATTTACTTGCAAGCCTGATTGAATCAATCTCTTTTATCATCTTACAAGCTATTGATCATTTTTTAAGGCATTTAAAGGTTGAAATTTAAGGAAATTTTATAAAAAACTCCAAGCTCAAACTCAAAAACCACATTACGACTTCATCTATTTTGTGAAATACCTCTCATTTTTAAACGATAAATTTTTTAGAATGATTTATGCTATATCACACATCAATAAACGAAAATTGAATAACAAGAGAGTTTGATCTATGCCACATTCTTACCACCTCGAAAAACACTATATTGAACGGTCTGGATGGTTACGTGCTGCAGTATTGGGTGCGAACGATGGGATCATTTCTGTGACCAGTTTGGTCGTGGGGATGGCAGCCAGTGGTGCATCTTCTCAAACATTGTTAATTACCTGTATTGCAGGCTTAATTTCGGGCGCTGCTTCTATGGCAGCAGGTGAATATATTTCGGTGAAATCTCAACAAGACATTGAACAAAATGACCTTGCGATGGAAGCACGCGAATTAAAACTCAATCCAGAGCATGAACTAAAAGAACTCACCAATATTTATATGATTCGTGGTTTAGATGCCGAATTGGCAGAACAAGTTGCCATACAACTGACTGCTCACAATGCTCTAGATGCCCATGCCCGTGACGAAATTGGTATTTTAGAACACACCTCAGCGCAGCCATTTATGGCAGCTTTTTCATCGGCATTGGCATTTACTATAGGTTCATTATTCCCGTTGGTGTCTATTTTACTCTTACCTGAACATCTGTTAGACAAAGGCGTGATGTTGGTCGGTGTAATCAGTCTAGGGGTTATGGGTGCGCTTGCCAGCTATGTCGGTGGCGCAAGTATGTGGAAAGGTGCATTGCGTGTCATGATCTGGGGTATTGTCGCCATGGTATTCAGTGCGTGGATTGGTTCAATGTTCCATGTCGCTGTGGCTTAAAATCTAGAAAACTCAGTATAAAAATCTGCCCTATCTTTGGATAAAAATATGTTCAGAGATAGGGCAAGCTTCAGAAATAACATGAATGAACAGCTTATCCATGCAAAGTTTATATCTCTAAAACTTCTATCTTCAAAGTTAATCAAATAAAACTACAACAGATTCAGCCCACAATTTTAAGTCAGTTTTAAGTTTCAAATTTTAAACTAAAGCATCTTAAAGTCTTTTGAATCATTGACAATGTCTAAGCAGCCCGAATCACCACTTGCTCCATCTATCTTTGCCCGACTACGCTTTTGGCAAAAACCGATTTCTTTATTCTATTTCAATCTACTGCTTGCCCTATGGTTAGGCTTGGTATTGAACTATGGATTTTATGAGAAAATTCAACAATTCACACCTTATCAGGGCATTAAAGCCATAGGCTTATTGATTGCAACTGTGATCGTCATCGTATCGGCGTATCATCTGTTGCTGCAATGGCTAAACTGGCGTTGGAATGCCAAAATATTAGCCAGTATTTTGATTGTAGTCGGTGGATTCAGCGCTTATTTTGTTAATAGCTTGGGCGTAGTGATTACCGCAGACCAAATTCAAAATATGCTGCAAACCGATGTACGTGAAGTACGTGATCTTTTGTCTGTACGCTTAGTGGTTTGGAGTGTGCTGTTTGTACTATTGCCATTGGTCTTGGTGTGGTCTGTTAAAATTCAGCCGACTCATTTTGCCCGTCAATTACTGCAAAAGACTTTAGGCAGTGTAGTTTCGATTGTGCTGATTTTGGGTTTATTGTTCTGTTTTTATGTGGATTATGCTGCAATCTTCCGCGAGCATCGTGATTTAAAAGGCATGCTTTCTCCACAAAATGCGATTGCCTCTAGTCTATCGTATTATAAAAAGAAAGCACCCAAACAGAATTTGCCGCTGCTGCGCTATGGTGAAGATGCACATTTAATTCAACGTGCGCAAACAGGCATAGCACCCAAAATTATGCTGTTGGTGGTTGGTGAAACTGCACGTGCCGAAAGCTTCTCACTGAATGGCTACGCAAAAAACACCAATCCTGAACTGTCCAAACTGCCTGTGATTAATTTCACTCAAGTCAGCTCATGTGGTACAGCCACGGCTGTTTCTGTGCCGTGCATGTTCTCGGGGATGCCACGCCAAAACTATGATGAACAACTGGCAAATCACCGTGAAGGATTACTGGATATTGCCCAGCATGCTGGTTATCAAGTCACTTGGATTGATAACAATTCAGGCTGTAAAGGTGCTTGTGATCGGGTGCAGCAATATCAAATTCCTGCAGCGCTAAAACAAAAATGGTGTGATGCTAGCGGTGAATGTTTAGATGAAATTTTAGTGGACAGTTTACAGGCTTATCTTGCTCAGCTTGACCCGAAAGACATGCGCTCACATTTAATTGTATTGCACCAAATGGGCAGTCATGGACCTGCTTATTTCAAACGCTCAACCGCAGCTTATCACCCCTTCCAACCGACGTGTAACAGCAATGCGATTCAGGGGTGCAGTGCCGATGCCTTACGCAATACCTATGACAACTCGATTGTCTATACCGACCATGTTTTAAGTCAGTTGATTCAAACTTTAGAGCAACAAAAAAACTATCAAACAGGTTTTTGGTATTTGTCTGATCATGGAGAATCGACAGGCGAACATGGTTTATATTTACACGGCGCACCGTATTCTATGGCACCCACTCAACAAACTCATGTACCGATGCTGATGTGGTTTTCAGAAACTTGGCAACAACAAAATGCTGCGCAAGTGAATTGCTTAAAAGCACAACGCCAAACAGCATTGAGTCAGGACAATCTTTTCCCAAGTTTATTGAGCTTACTAGATGTAAAAAGCCAAGTGATTGATCCGAAAAATGATATGCTGAATCAATGTTCTGCCCCATCTACCACTCAACCGCAGCACGAGTCGTAACATGCCTAAAATATTAATCATTGAAGATGATTTTATGATTGCCGAATCGACCCAAACCTTGCTCAAGTTACAGCAATTTGATGTTACTTGGGTGAACAACGGGATTGATGGCTTAAAGCAATTAGAGCAGCAAGATATCCAGTTGGTGTTGCTGGACTTAGGCTTACCCATGATGGACGGCATGCAGGTATTAAAAAACATTCGCCAGTTACATCTACAATTGCCCGTGCTGATTATTTCTGCGCGTGATCAATTGCAACAACGGGTGGATGGTTTAAATCAGGGTGCAGATGATTATTTAATTAAACCCTATGAATTTGATGAATTACTGGCGCGAATTTATGCCCTGCTCAGACGTAGCGGCGCACAAAATCCTGTAAACGATACCGCACATATTTTAAGTTATGGCGATTTAGTCTTAGATACCGAACAACATTTGGCAAAATTCAAAGGTGAATATATCGAATTGTCGAATCGTGAATGGGCAATTTTAATGGCTTTGGTCAGCCACCCTAATAAAATTTTCTCTAAAAGTAATTTAGAAGATAAATTATATGATTTTGACAGTGAAGTCAGCAGCAACACCATTGAAGTCTATATTCACCATTTACGCGCCAAACTTGGCAAGGACTTTATTCGTACCATTCGTGGTTTGGGCTACCGTTTAGGGCAAATTTAATGCAATCCTACTCTTTGCAAAAACGTCTGATTGTTTATGTTTCTATCTTTAGTGTCATGTTGGGCTGCGTTTTGGTATTTGCAGCGTATCGAATTGCCCTAGAAGAAATGAATGAAATTTTAGATGCACAAATGCAAAGTTTGGCGGAACGCATTGCAGCAAACCATCCAGAACCTACACAAAGCCAAATCAATTTAAATCAGAGATATAGTGAAGAAGACTTATTTGTCGATATTTGGTCATATACCGATGCAACACCACAATTACACCCTCAAGGTGTGTTGCTACAACCCGTAGAAAAACCAGGGTTTTATAATCATCAAACTGAAGTTGGACTGTGGCATACCTATATTTTGCCGCAGGAAAATCTACAAATTCAAATTAGCCAGCAAAACTCTGTGCGCCAATATTTAGCTTTAGAGTTAGCGGCAAATATGTTTATTCCTTACGCGCTATTTTTACCCTTTGCCCTTTTGGCTTTGGGTTGGCTCATTCGTCATAATTTCCAACCGCTCAATGACTTTAAAAGCGAATTGGCACGTCGTAAAGCGCAGGATCTCAGCCCGATTCACATGTTGGATTATCCTGTCGAGCTTGCACCTACGATTCAGGAAATGAATCAGTTATTTACGCGAATTTCTGCCGCACAGCAGGAACAGCGCCAGTTCGTTGCCGATGCTGCACATGAGTTACGTACCCCGCTCACCGCACTTAATTTACAAGTACAAATTTTATTGCAGCAATTTCCACATAGTGATGCTCTCAATAATTTAAGCCAAGGGGTTTTGCGTTTACAGCATTTGGTCAATCAGTTATTAAGCTTAGCCAAGCAAGATGCCTCAGATAGTCTAATTGAAAGCGATCAAGCTCTATCTTTAAATCAAATGACCATTGCCTGTGTGGAACAGCTCATTCAATTGGCATTGCAAAAAGATATTGATTTAGGTGTCGAACAACGCCAAGAGTTGAATATTCATGGACAAAGTTCTGCTTTGCATTCCATTATTTATAATTTAATTGATAATGCGATTAAATATACCCCCAAACAAGGCGTGATTAATGTGACTATTTTTCAGCAAGCGCAGCATGCTATTTTGCAAATTGAAGACAGTGGTGCAGGCATTGACCCCGCACTATTCAATCAAATTCGACAGCGTTTTTACCGTATTCATAACCATGCGGAAATTGGTAGTGGTTTAGGTTTATCTATTGTAGATAAAGCCACGCAACGCTTAGGTGCAAGTTTAGAGTTTTCTAAAAGTGCCAGTTTAGGTGGTTTATGTGTGCAGGTTAAATTTCCTCTGCTTTAAAATCGGATTTTAAGTTAAATTTTGATTGTGGCAATTTATGCGCCAAGAACGCATAAGCGACTAAGTTCAAACACCAAGTAATCCAGCCTGTCCAAAGGTTATGACTAAAAAAATGTGCCCCGCGCATCATTTGCGCCCAGCCCATCCCCATGCCTAAAATACATGCTGCAATTAAGAAAAAATAAGCACGTTTAGGTTGAGCAACCCGATAAACAAAATACCCTACCAATAAAGCAAAACCACTTGAGGCATGCCCACCAGGAAAACAATGCCCTGCCGTTGCACTTAAATCCCACCAAACGCCATGCGCTGTAGCAATGCTCATATCCCACGGGCAAGCATGTGCCGACTGCGATTTAAGTATTGCGATCACACTGGTCGAAATCACCACCATCCAAAAGAAATAGCCAAACTCCCAACGACGAGCACGTAATTTTTGAAATCTGAAAGACAGCAACCAAGCCAGCAAATAGCTCAGATATACTGCAATCAGGATATATTTGACATAACGATGATTTAATTCAGCCAATGCCCAATTTTGTCGCAGTGGAAATTCTGCATGTGCATCTATAAAAGGTTGAATTAGGTGTAAATCTAGCATGCCTGCAACGCTAAAAAAATTGAGCAATATCAGCAAACTCAGAAGGAGTAAAATTGCTTGAAGAAGTAAAAATTTTGAATGCTGATGCCGCATTAGGATTACTCAACTCACTATCTATTCTAAAGTCTATCTTATGCTTTTTTGAAGGATTAAGCAGGAATCAGGCATGCGCCCCAAGTCAATGTGATAATTGCCAAAGCAACAAATTGCGCTGCACTGCCCATATCTTTGGCATTTTTAGACAAGGGGTGTTGCTCCATCGAAACACGATCGACCACAGCTTCAATAGCAGAGTTAATGAGTTCGACAATGATGGCAAGTAAACACACCACAATCATGAGCACTTGTTCAACACGACTGACAGGCATGAAAAAACTGAGCGGGATCAGCAGTGAATTAATCAGAATGATATGCCGAAATGCCGCTTCATTTTGAAAGGCGGCTTTAAAGCCTGCCAAAGAATAGCCTGTGGCATTCAAAATCCGTTGTAAACCAGAAGTGCCTTTGTAAGGAGAGCGTGGAAGCATAGTGAATCTGATTTGAAATAAATCGGATGTTAAGTGGTTTAGCTTAAAATTGGCTTAACTATAACCTTTTGAGGCTATTAAATTAAATCGGTGTAATATGTAACATTATGAGTGCCCTATTGAATAATAAGACTCCATCTAAAGTAAGCTGTAAATACCATCAATTTCTTATTGTTGAATCTAAGGTTGTATCAATTGCTCGGCTTCAACTTGCTTCATCTCAAAATCAGGACTTTCTTTGGCTTGAATAATTTGCACAGGAATAAACCGCACTTGAACCACACTTGGTTTTCCACGTGGGTCTTGTGCTAATTTTTGATTCAATGCAGAAATCTGTTGAGGTTTTGGCGCTATATCTCCACGCAAGACTACGCGAATTAAAGTCATCTCTTTACGCCGATCAAACTGCACCGTATCAATCAAATTATTATGTTGATTAAATTGACTTTCAATCAAGCTTTCTACCTGATGTTCATACATCTGTTTATTTAACATCATCATAAAGTTAAAGCTTAAATAGATACCCAGCGCAAAAAGTACTAAAAGACTCACGATATTTCTTTTAATAAATTCAATTACTGTGCTATTTACTTCTTCATCTGAACCGCGTCTAAAACCAGCTGCCCATAACACCAGTGAAGAACTAATTTGAATAGCAACAATATTGGTCAGTGCCAACAGCAGAGCATTTGCTGCATGTTTCCATTCCAGATGCGCAATTAATATGCCACTTGCAACCAGCGGCGGTACCAAAGCAGTCGCAACTGCAACGCCAACAACAGCCACAGACAGACGTGGTGAAACGGCTGCAAATGCCCCTGCTGCACCACCCGCAAGTGCAATCATTAAATCCATAATGGTAGGCTGAGTTCTAGACAGAATTTCATGGGTGATAGGTAAGTTAATATTGATAAGACCTAAAATGATGCCAATACTGACAATCATCGACACACCTAAAACTAAGGTTTTAAATGCTGTTTTAAAAAACAACCATCGATTATCAATAAATGCTAAAGCCATACCTGAAATAGGACCAAGCATCATCGCAACCAGCATTGCACCAATCACCACTGCCGCTGAATTAGACAATAAACCATAGCCTGCAATAATAGCTGCCAAAGCATTCATTATAAAAAAGGTTTTGCTTGGCAAGGCATCGGCCTGAATATTCAGCCGTACTTGTTTATGATCAATCTTTTTAGAGTTTTCGCGCTCCGCTTGTTTGTATTTCAGCTTTTCTTTCAGAAGTTCATATTTTTCTTGTTCAGGACTGTCTTCAACCACAATCGTTGGATCTTGATCTTTTTCCATCGCATGCCTCTGTGTTAGCTGAATAGGAATCTATCCAAATTCTCATGTAGCCGTAGACTTTGTGCAATTCCGCCCAGCATGTTTGGCTTCATACAATTTATTATCTGCAAGTTTAAGCACTTCAGAAATATCCTCTGCATCTTTAAACCAAAATGCGATACCAATTGAGATGGTAATTTCACCCATACCATTAATATTGGTTTGTTGCATGGTCGTTCTTAAACGCTCCGCAGCTTTATATGCCACACTTGGGTCGGCAGTCGTCATCAGCACTAAAAACTCTTCGCCCCCAGAACGGCAACAAATATCATGATCCCTAAAATTAGTTTGCATTATTTGGGCGAGCGTTTGCAGTACCATATCACCTTGATCATGCCCATAGTGATCATTAACTTTCTTAAAGAAATCAATATCAATAGACAATGCTGCAAACTCAGTTCGGGTTTTGACCAACTCATTTAAAAATAATTGCATCCCACGACGGTTATATAAACCTGTCAATGGATCAGTATTGACGTGATGCTTTAACTCCGCAATCCGATGACTAAAGGTTTCCGAACTGAGTAATAATGAGGTTCTAAACTTTGATACCTCGAAATACCACGGGTCAACTTCTTTAATTTTATCTTGAATTTCAGCCTGATTCAGCATACTTGCCATACGTGCCAAGCGGTTCAAAGGTGAAGAAATAAAGCTTGAGATATACCAAACCAATAAGAAAATAAATAAGTAAAAAATAAAGATTCCAACCGATAGTTTTAAAATCAAGGTATTGGCTTGTGCAAGTAAATCCTCTGTCGGCTGCTGAGAAACCACAATCCAATTTACACTTGGAATATGTGCAAAACCTGCCAAATTATCTATACCTAAACTATTTTTTAAACGGATTGAGCCATTTTTATGCTGATTAATATAATCCAACACCGTATTGTTGATAATTTTTTCACCAATACGATTTTTATCTGGATGAAAAAAAATACGGTTATGTTGATCAATCACATACATATAACTTTTTTTATAGTCATATTGTGTATTCAGCATTGTATTTAATAAGTTTTTCCGTTGTAAATAAATCGTACCACTGATCATCCCTAAATAATTATCTTTGCCATTATAAACAGGTTGAGACATCATGACCAAAAGATTATTTTTTACAGACCAATAGGGTGTAGAAATATAAGTTTTCTTTTTTTCAGTTGACTCTACTATACCCAATGAATTATAATCTTGACCGAAATTAAAATTCAAACTACTGGGTGCAAATGCCAAAACATGCTTATTTTCACCCACAATTAAAACACTATTAAAGTTATCAGACTGATTCTTTAAACGCTCTACTTCAGATTTTCTTACATCTATATTATAAAAATTTTTCTCTAATACTTTAGCACTATATTCTAATTCTTTTAACATATTAGTAAAATGCTGATTGGCATTGGTCGCAATTTTTTCTGCATACTTTTCATTCACTGAAAGTGAATTTTGAATTAATTGTTGTTTAATTGCATAATTCAAAATAAAAATACTTACGACAAATAAGCCTGATACACTTAAAATTGTGGAAATTAAAATAAGCTTACGCAGATCCAATCCAAGTCGTAGTAAAAAATGTTTCAACAGTTCCTACCCCAAAAACTCAAAAACTGTGACAATTGCCAATTTTAACACATAATTTTACAACTCAATCACATAATTTTAAAGCAATTTTAAAGCAATATAGTTGAATTTTTGATTACTCCATAAGTGTCCATATAAAATGAACAATCCATAAGTAAGTCAATATGGACATAAAAATAATAAATTTGATATGAAGAATCAATATTATCTTTTTCTACTTTTTTCAATCTCCATTTTTACCTATGCTCAAGAACTAGACTTCATTCAATATTCAGATATTTCATCAATTCCTCAAATTGTTTTGAATCCAAAAATCCAAACAGAACTTCAAACATTGTTAAAGCATGATTATCTAAAATTTCAATCTAATTTCGACAATTACTCAGCGCCATATTTACTGAAAACAGATGAGGCTCTGTATTATGAAGGTCGGTCTGGAAGCAGTTTAGATGCTTCATCAGCGATTGTGTTTAAAGATGGGCGATTGTTTGCTGCAATATATTTTTCCAATACCAAGACCTTAAAATACTTTAGCAACGATGCCAGTTGCTCAGAACAGTTACATCCTGCGATTCAAGTTTTTGCTCATCAGCGTGAAATTCAAGGTATTGAATATGCAACAGCTAGAGCCAATACCGCTTTAAAATATAATTTTGGCCCCGCTTCAAAATGTGAAACCTATTTTAAAAAGTTAGAAAGATAGCTGAACTTAAATGCTAACCTAAGATTTTAATATCATGAATTATTTATATTTTTTTCACATTAATGTCATTTTTGATTTTTACCATGAAATCTATATCTACAATGATGCTTATGAACAATGAAAAAAACACCACTAACTTTAGCTTTATTAGCTTCGACAATTTTCTTAACGGCATGTACTGATGATGGGGACAATGGTCAAAATGGATTGAATAGTTTGATTCAACAGACGCCTTTAGTACTTGGAAATGATGATTGCTGGAGTGCTGGAACACGTATTGAAAGCGGTTTGGATAAAAATCAAAATGGTGAGTTGGATGCGAATGAAATTCAGCAAAGCTCCATCCAGTGTGGTCCAAACTTATTTGCCCAAGGTGTTGCATTGCCTTACCAAAATTTAACAAGCTTTAAGGCGAATGGAACAACTATTGCGAGTGCATTTACTCTTCGACAGGGTGGCTTTGGCTCTGATGTTGCTGCCCATCCTACGAACAATAAACAATTTTACGCAATCACAGATCGTGGCCCAAATGCTGACTATAATGATGGCGTGAATGGTGCTGGTAAGATTTTTCCAATGCCAGACTATGTACCTAAAATTGGGTTATTTGAGGTACAAGATGATGGCTCAATCAAACTCATCAAAACGATTTTATTAAAAGATCGTGATGGAAATAATATTAGTGGATTACCGAATACTGCAGCACTAGGTGGTACAGGCGAAACACCTTACGATATTCATGGTAAGGTCATCACTAAAGATCCGTCAAAGCCTTATGACCCAATAACGAACCCTATCAAACTTGATGATTACGGTCTCGATTCTGAAGGTTTGGCAGCATTGAATGATGGTACATTCTGGGTGAGTGATGAATATGGTCCTCACATTGTGCACTATGATGCCAATGGAAAAGAAATTGGTCGTATTAATCCTTTTGTAAATGATGTGCGCAATACCTTCACTTTACCGCAAGAATTTAGTTATCGTCGTGCCAACCGTGGTATGGAAGGTTTAACCATTACACCTGACCAAAAAACATTGGTTGGGATTATGCAATCGACAATGGACTTACCGACCAAAGCTGTTAATAAATCAACCTTAACACGTATTGTGACGATCAATCTTGAAACAGGAAAAGTTGCTCAGTATCTCTATCGTCAAGAAATTGATGCTAACTCAAACTCAGCTATTATTGCGATTAATGATCATGAGTTTTTAGTACTGGAACGTGATGGCAAATTCCTTAAAGACAATCCGAATATCATGAAACATGTTTATCGTATTGATCTGAAGGATGCTACCAATTTGGAGGATATCGCAACTCAGGGCGATCTAGTACAAGATCCTAAACTTGGTTTAACGATTGCAGGTAAAACCCTCGAGCAATATTTCATGAATAACGATAAAAAATGGGAAGCATTACAAGCACTAAATATTCAACCAGCAAGTAAAACATTGGTATTGGATATGGGTAAACGTGTAAGTTATGCACATGACAAAATGGAAGGTTTATGGTTGATTAACCGACAAACCCTTGGAATTGTGAATGATGATGACATGGGGCTTTGGACAACCAATGGTTTAGAGCAAAAGTATTTGGATAATGTACGCATGCGTGTCGATACACCGACCTTATATATTGCCGATAAGTTAAATCTTTTTAACCCATAACCATAAAAAAAGCCCAAAAGCTAAAACTTTTGGGCTTCTTAAATTCAACTAATTTTTTCAGACTTAAACCAATATTAATTACCGAATGATATCAGCTAAAACATCTGCCAGCTTTTGCCCACTCTTACGATCAATTAAACGTGCTGACATACCAAATTCAGTTGGACCACTGTAATCAGCTAAAAGAGTATCTCCAATAAATAAAATGTCTTTGGCATGACATTGTAATTTATCAATTAGATATTGATAAATTTGTGACTCTGGTTTAATTGCTCCAACCTCATAACTCCAAGCATAAGCATCAAGAGAAGGTAAAAATGAAGAAACAACTTTTCCATATGGCATCGCTAAATTCGAGCATACTGCCAATCTGAATCCTAGTTTTTTTAATTCTTCCAAAGTTGATAAGGTATCTTCATACAGTCTAATAGAGCGTAACTCTTCATCTAAATCATGCTCAAGTTCTTGCATAAATTGGTCTGGAATATTTACTGCTAATCGCTTTGTAAGCTCTGCCAAATTCAAATTGTGGGACATAATAAATTTGGCATCATCAGGTTTTGGTTGTCGCCCATTTTCTTTTAGCCATTTCATTAATTTTCTATATGGGGAACGTCTTTCCTCTATTTTTACAAGTGTACCAAACACGTCAAAAATAATGACTGAAGGCTCAATATGGCCTGCTTTTATAAATAATTCCATATTTTTACAACCAATTAAATTGAATTTTACTTTTTGTTGAGATTACCATAAGAGCATTGCTATAAAAATTAAGGGAGATATTTGATATCTCCCTTTGATTATTTTATTCACTGAAATTTGCAAACATAATTTTAGGAAAATTTTTCATAAAGTGGCGTCTAACATGATTGAAGTCACTGAGATCATGTTGATTTTTTTCAAAATAATTCACCCAGGCTAAAGTCGCATCTTGGTCATTTAAGTTGGGGTTAACATTCAGAAACAAAGCTAAATCAAATGTACGGTCAATATTAAACTCTTTGATTAGTGCAATAGCAGTTGAACGAACTTCCTCTGAAACAGAGAATTTTGGAGAAAAGTAGTTATTCATAGCTGAACTTCCTTAAAAAACTATATAATGAAATTTAGAACGGCTAATTTGTTTTTTAATAAAACAATATAACCTGCTGGAGGTTAAATTATCATGGTAAAAGTTATTTATCAAGTTAAATTAACCTGCTGTAGGTTAATTTTTTAATTTAAAGGTTGTTATGATTAGATGTAGGTTGTCAAATTTGATGGGTGAACGAAAAATTTTAAAGTTAAGTGAGGTAGCTCAAGCGACTGGTATTAATCGTAATACGCTCACAAGTCTTTACTATGATCGTGCAGTACGAATTGAACTTTCAGTCGCTGATACCTTATGTAAATATTTTAATTGTAATATGCAAGATTTATTTGAATATACCAATGAGCCTAGAAAAAGGGATGGTGCTTAGTAAAATATCATCCGTTTTTAAAACTTAATAGGATGCTTTAAATACAACTTAGGATCATTCCAAATTTCCTGAATGTATTCTTTCTCTGCAAAGTCTCGTAGTATTCTAGCTCTTAACGTATCAAAACCATCCCAATAATCTAAATTTTCATCTGTAAATTTATCGGATAAATCACTTGCCCAAGGGATATGATGTAATTTTTCTACAATTGTTAATGGATGAACTGTTCCAGTCAAAATCAGTTTAAACTGTTCTTTTGAGAGAAGGTGGCTGGTTATATTTACCTTGGCGGTGTAATATCGCAGGAGTACTTTTGTCAAAAAACAAAAATATAACAATGAATTATATCCACCAACACCATTTACGTCACTGATATGATATGGAGGATAAAAAGTCTCAACTGCGTAATTTTCATAAATTTTAAGAATAATTAACTCCCCTTTTTCTGATAATTCGCGAATAAATTTTATTTCTTGCACTTTTGATGCAGATAAATATTCATTACTAGGGTCCGAACCTAAAAGCAGCTTTATATCTTCATCTAAATATTCATTTAAACGTTTGTGCTGAATATAATAGGGAGTCTGTTTACCAAAGAGTAACCAGTTTGGATTCACTGAAGTATGTTGCGCTATTTTTTTCAATTGTCCGAAGGTGGGTTCTAATTCTGCTCTAAACCATGCTTCAGCCTCATCAGCCGTATCTTCATTGATCTTAAAAGCTAATTCAGCAATTGTAAATTCATTAAAATGATAAATTTTTTTCAATTCACTTAATACAAAATTTAAACGTTTAGCTACCACTTTTTTTCGCTCTGTCGGAGATCGAGCTCGAAGAAAGTTTTCAACGATTTTTGCTGCTTCAACTTGAATGTTGTCATTCATGACGAATGAATCGTAAAGTCGAGAGGTCGCTTCTGCATTGATAGAGCGTTGATTCACTTTCGCTGCAGCATCAATTTTAGCTTTTAGCTCTTCAGGAATACGAAGATTAAATTGGATATCTTTCTTACTCATACATTTTTAAGTCGGTAAAAAATAGCACTAGCATTATGCTATAAAAAAAGAGTTGACATAAGTGTTAGCATATTGCTATGTTAGCAATATGCTAACAATTGGTGTGATGCACATGAAACAGACGAATCTTCGTTTACCCATAGATTTAGTTTCTTGGGTCAAACAAATGGCAAAGCAAAGACATCAGTCAATGAATGCTTTTTTTATTACAGAATTGGAACGATTAAGAAAAGAGGAACAGAGAGAATTGACAAAAAAGTAATTATTTTCATTCGGCAAAAAGTATAAAAGCCCATGCCGGAACATGAGCTTTTATGAATGTCTTGATTGGCGTCCAGACACTTCGATTTTGATGGATAGGGGCATTTTTGTCAATCCTATCCCAAGGACACTTTTTGCCTGTTTTTTAATAAACAGGAGGCTCAAAATGAGCACTAAACTTAAAAATGGTCAGTCACGCTACCAATCAAAAGCCAAAGTCGTGACCATTAAAAAATTTCAGTTATTGACATTGGTTAAGACAACTGATCGTTTAAATGATGCAGCGTTTGAAAAACATGGTGATGCTTACCTTGAATTCCCTGTGATTATTCAGGGAGATGGCAACCCTTCTGACGTCTTTAATCTGTATTTGCTGAAAAAATTACAACAAACAATACAGTATGATTTTAAAACATTTTCTTCAATTGCTAACCAATTAATTGATTTTCAGCGATTTTTAGAAGATGAAGAGCTAGATTGTTTGAAATTTCATAAACTAAAACAGTTGAATGCGATTTTTAAATATCGTGCTCGTCTTATTGAGCAAGCGAATGCAGGTCTAATTTCAGCTCGCTCTGCAAGTAATCGAATTAATGCGGTAGTGAATTTTTATCGATTTCTCGTTACAGAAGACTTAGTTGATCATCAGCGCTATGGCATACCGTTTAAAGATGTCTACAAATATATTGCCGTGGATAATGAGTTTGGCGCACGTCGAAAAATGGCAATTAAGTCACATGATCTTGCAATTCATGTTCCTGCTAAAGCCCAAAACTCTGAAGCAATTGTAGATGGGGGTGAATTAAGCCCACTTACTGTTGAAGAGCAAGCTATTGTATTAAAAGCACTGCAAAAATCATCACGTGAATATCAGCTGATGTTTTATCTTGCACTCTTTACAGGTGCCCGGTTACAAACCATTTGTACTTTACGAATCGAAAATTTATTTAATCGTGAGTCTGATAGCCATGGTTTCATCCGTCTGCCTGTTGGAGCGGGAACAGGCGTGGATACTAAATTTCAAAAGCCAATGACCTTATTGATCCCCAATTGGTTAGCTCAAGATCTTAAAATCTATATCAATAGTGAGCAAGCGCGTCTGCGTAGACAGAAGTCTGGCTACGGTGATTCTAATGAAAACTATGTATTTCTCACCAAACTGGGTACATCTTTCTACACCAGCAAAGCAGAACAGCAAGAGCTGATAGAGCAGATCAAAGCCTCTGACTCATTTGGGGCGAGGCTGAAACTGTATGAGGGTGAAGCGGTACGTAGTTATTTAAAAGTCGTGCTATTACCCGAAATTCGCTTGATTGATCCACAATTTAAAAGTTTCAAATTCCATGACTTACGTGCCAGTTTTGGGATGAATCTGCTTGAAAGTCAGTTACAGCATTTGCCAGATGGGCATTCTGCTATGACCGCTGTTGAGTATGTGCAAGCCCGTATGGGACATCGTAACATCAGCACGACTTTGCAATATTTGAATTACAAATCTCGCTTAAAGTGGCGTAGTAAAATTCAGCATGAATATGAATCAAGCTTAATGAAATACGTGATGTCTTCTGTCAATTTAGCGGGAGAATTGTTATGAATTTTAGACACTATCCGATTTTTGTGCATATCTCAGATATTAACAAACAAATTAATGAGCATGAGCGACTTGTTCTCGTCTGCAAAGATAAAACTGCTGCATTTGGTTTTAAGAAATTAGATATTGGAACTCTGTTTTATCGGAAAAGAGTATCTGGCGAGGCGTTGTCAGAACAACAGTTATCTGCATCTTTTGATGAAAAAAGACGTTATTTTTTGCAATGCTTAACGGACTATTTGTTGCAAATGAGCGGATCAGATTTGTCCAAAGTACTATTTTATTACACCAGTAAACTTTTTTTAGATTGGGTGGATAGCCAAAAGAAAAATTATGATTTTTCAAATCAAGACAGTGTGATAGATGCGTATCGTCGTTACAGCAAATATTTAGTTGATCGCACTTTGTTTGCAGATACTGATGCAGAAAGCTTGGCTGCACATACAGCAAAGCTATATCAGCGTAATGCGGCGAAGTTAATCGCATATGTATTTGACTGTCATGAAATTGATATTGTTAGTCAAGCGATGCAAGTACAGTCTCAGCGTTATGATATTCCTGTTTTTCCAATTGCTAAAGAAGATCATCAGAAGACGTATGCAACTTTGTTGAATGTCTTTCTTGAAATTCATCGTATAGTTGTACAAGAAAATGACTTTCCTGCGCATTTTCAATCTGTGGATCAGGAAGATTTTTATTTTTACTCGGGCTTTCATCATCAAATTGAAAAACAGCATATCCAGTTTGATATGCAGAATTATTTAGCCAAATATCCAATTATTCCAGCCCTTTCCAAAATGCTGGCTGATTTTGAGTTAGAAGAAGATAGTGAGCATCGAAAACGTGTACGTGAAAATCGCAATCAAGCGATTCGTAAGCTTGAAGAACGTAATAAAGACAAGCGACATTTAGAGCGTGAAAGACTTGCTTCCTATGGTCTTTGCATTGGCATGTTGTTATTTATCGCACAAACGGGGGCAAATTTAGATACTGCTCAGCAATTACAAATAGGAACAATGGAAAACCTACCAAGTACTCAAGGACGACGCTTTTCAGGTACAAAAAGTCGTGCTGGCGGGAAAGAAGTTCAACCCGAATTTGGGGTGAAATTTGAGCCAGTTTTTAGGAAGATTCTGGAACTTCGCGAATGGTATGTACAAGATGAAGCATGTGATTTTGTCTTTCCATTGCGCAACGAAATTCAGCAATTGAGACCTGTAGGCAACGGCAGATTACAATTAATAAAAAATTTTTTACAGCGCATTTTCCCGAAAATGGTTTGGATTACGCCACAGCAGTGGCGTAAACATAAAAGCAGTCAAACTGTTGAATTGAGCGATGGCGATATATTGCTGGAAGCTGAAGTGATGGGGCATTCACTTGATACAGCAAGAAATAATTATGTACGTACTTCATTCAAAGATGCAGCTCAACAAATTTCACAGTTCTTTAATGAGCTGCGAGAAGTTGCCGTCTCAAAAACTCGAACGCTTGAACGAATTTCGGTGCAAATGTTAGATGAAACTATTGATGCTCAACCCTCACCTGTCGGTGCATGTGCCTCTATCTATCCACAGCCTGAAAAAGCTTTAGGCTTTACAGAACAAGCTCCTACACCGAACTGTCAGCAATTTGAGCATTGCTTATTCTGCCAACACTATGCAGTCCACGCTGATGATGAAGATGTGCGTAAGCTTTTATCACTGAAAAGTCTGCTCGGCTACGTCAAACAAAAAGCAACGGATTTGATCAAATGGGAGTCGCAGTTTGGTGTGGTTCTACATCGTATTGATGAAGTACTGACTGAGTTGTCAAACGCTTATGAAACTTTAAGAGATCGCATTTTGTCGATTCAGGAAGAAGTGGAAAGTGGTGATTTAGATGCGTATTGGCTGAATCATTTTGAATTATTACTTGATTTGGGGTGGATCGCATGAGTTCATTTAATTCATATTTATATTCATTGGGTATTGCTGAACTGTTTTTACCTGATGAGTACAATCTACAAAATAATCAGCTGACTGTTCCCTCATCTTTTATTCTATCCCGAATGCCAAATGGAGCAACATTGTCTAAATACGGAGATCAGGTTTGGGACTTTTCACCGTATATGCCGAATTGCCATTGTAGATTAAATTTTAATACATGGCTTCACAGTGCACGTGAAGATGATTTTATCTTCTGTCAAATTCGCACCGAAATGAAAAAAATTGTTTTTGCGCTGTTATACGTCAAAACAGGTAAGCCGATTATCAAAAGTATTGAAAATCGATTTACTGTGCTACGACATTTAGCTGCAATTGCATATCGAAATGGCTGTACTTTACAGCAACTTTTTACAGATGTAGTCTATATTACAAAATTACAAGAAGCGTATATGGGATTCAGTTTTAGAATTGCTTCATGTCTCAAAGCTTTGTTGAAAGATTGCTTTTCTATACAGCAGCAATACCCTGACCTTATTCCTGCATTTAATGTCTATAAGCCAATTTTGCATCTGGAAAAAGTCATTGCCAAATTGCGGATACAATCCAACAAAATTGGACCGCAAACCAAACTTATTCCTTCTAGAATTTATATAAATTTAATCAATGGGTTGTCGGAAAAACTAACAGAATTTAACCAAAATGCACCTGCCTTACGACAATGGTTTCAGCGCATCCTGCAAGATAAGGCTTTTGCCCTGATGCCAAGCGAGTTTAAACGGACACAGCATGGAACAAGTTTTACCGATGCTCGAGATTTGCTTGGTTTAACTGATTTTTTTGAAAATAATAATATTAAAAAACACGCGAATTTAACTCGCTATATCACGTTAATTCAAGGTATAGCAAAGCTTTGGATTCACCTATTTGCAGGTATGCGTGACAATGAAGTGAATCAACTGTCTTATGACTGCTATCAAACTGTTCAGAGTAATGAGCATGTTGTGCATGTATTGATGGGTTATTCCTCTAAACTGCATGGCGGTGGTAATAAATCGACATATTGGATCACGTTTGAAGATATTAAGTCTGGTGTTAATGCTGCGCAAAGTATTGGTGAGATCTATGCATTGCTTAATCCACATTATGATTTTTCTAATCCGTCGGAATATCCCTTATTTCCAACAAGATTTTCTCAAAAATATCGACATAAAAAAAATCTGAATATCGAGAAGGAAACGGATTATGTATCACACTTTAACGGAGCACCTATTCGTTCATATTCGAGTTTTAATCATTACATACCTCGAATCCTGTCTGTTGTTGGTGATGATCTACGAATTTGTGAAGAGGATTTGGCGGAATTAGAAGCTTTCGATGGTTTCCGCAACTGGCGTGAAGAAAAAGACTGTCAAATTGGTCAATATTGGAATATTTGTACCCATCAATTCAGGCGCTCACTGGCTGTGTATGGTGCTCGTTCAGGTGTTATTGGACTTGGGGCTTTGTCAGTTCAATATAAGCATTTAACCGAAGCAATGACTTTGTATTATCGAGATAATGCTATATTTGCTCCAAATATTTTAGCCGGTGATAGCCAAAAGGAATTTATTCAAGAGCTGGAATATCAGCGTTTAGTGCATTCTTATGCGCAATTTGAAGAGGGTGTGATTAATAGCTCTAGTAAGCTATTTGGTGGTGCAGGAACCTACTTACAGTTGCAAAAAGACCGTGAGCAGTTATTGAAAGTTTTTCCAGATCGGGATGAAACGATTAAGCGCATGAAGAGGGGTGAAATTGCCTATAAGCCAAGTCTATTTGGTGCCTGTACCAACCCTGATTCTTGCGAAAAAATTTCGTTTACTGCGATTACCAGTTGTTTGAGTTGTGCCCATGCTGTGTTTGATGCAACAAGTGCTGAAAAAATGCAAAAAGCGGTTCATCGACTACAACGGCAGCGAGATACGCAAATCCAAAGCAGCTTGCTATACGGGCAAATGGACAGTGATATTTTGGCATTAAACAAAATGATTCAAAAAATTAAAACGATTAATATTGAGGTGTAAAGTATGAGCGCACTTAATGATTATTACGCTGCTTTAGAGCGATTAAAAGCCAACAAACCGATTGTTCTACCGAAGGGCTCTGCCATTAATAATGATACGGTTGCAATGGAAGCTGGACGTAAACGAGGCTCGATTAAAAAGAGTCGTCATGCTGCATTAATTGAGGCAATTGAGCAAGCTGCACAGGCAGTTGGGCAAAATGTTCTTTCGCCTGCCCAGCAAATTGAGCAAGCGAAAACTAAGACCAAAGCGGTGAAAAGTGATTATGAGCAGCTGAAAGAAGATTATGAAAAACTGCTGGAAAAGTGCAATTCGCTGTTGTGCGAAAATTTTGAGTTGAGGCAGAAAAGTTAAATTTATCTTGGAAATGTCCTATGCCACATGCATAGGACATTGAAAGTTCTATTGGATGGGCATTTTAAAATCAATTATTTTATATATTTTTTCTCTGTACACGACAAATTTCACAGAACCCTTATCCTATCAGGGTTCTGCCTTCTTAAAATTGCCAAAATTTCCTTAAACTCTTCTTTTTTCCCAAAACCAATTAAACGCTGAATCGCCATTTGAAC
>NZ_JACASN010000021.1:0-57126 GCF_013390985.1 Acinetobacter sp. Swhac1
GATCGGCATACTTCGATACCAGCACATGGCTGAGCAGTTCAGGTGAAGCAATGCCTTTATCAATCACATAGGCAGGCATCGCTTGCTGAGTCAGGGTGTCACACTGATCACAGACCCATTTGCCACGCACATGCTGTTCCTTATAGAACTGTGCCGGTCTGAAATGCAGTTTTTCACTGATATCTTCGCCGATACGACGTAACTGGCAGCCACAACTGCATTGGGTTGATGCTGGTTCATGCTCAATACGAATGGTGTGTAGATGATCGGGCAGCAGTCGACGTTTAGGTTTATTTGCTTTGGCTTTGTGTGTCGCTGCATCGGTTTTATCTGCATTCAGCCGTTCCAGTTCCAGATCAACGGCTGCAATATCTTCTTCGACCGCTTCATCCCAGAGATGGATTTGTTTTGCGGTGAGATGTTCGTTTTTACTGCCGAATTTGTGCTGTTTAAATAGTGCGAGCTCATGCTCGTATTTTTGCGTGAGAATGGAAAGATGTTGAACTTTGGTATCTAATTGTTGGTTATCTTCTGCGAGTTGTTGATGCTGCATTGCCAACTGTCTGGTAAATTCCAGCAGTTGTTCATGGGTCAGTTGGCTTAAGTCTGGCAGCGTATTCATGACCGCAGTATGCCTGAGGTCATGACGCAGAGGAAATAGAACGTTTGGAGAATAGCAGAATGCACCAACCTGGTTTAGAGCATCGTCACTACCTGCTGTCGTCCAATGCGCTGCCAGGGCAAACCCTGGATCAGTGCCTGTAACTGTTCCGGGCTGAGGGCTACGCTTTCACCCTGGTGAACTTTAGTCCAGTGAAATTTGCCCTGTTCCAACCGCCGGGCACACAGCCAGATGCCCAGTCCATCATGTACCAGCACTTTCATGCGATGGCCACGTTTATTACAGAACAGGTAAGCACAATGCGGTTTAATGTAGCCAAAGGCTCTCACCACCTGAGCCATGATAGTATCCATCCCTGCTCGCATATCCAGAGGTTGGGTAGAAAGCCAGATTTCATCAATGCGGATCATGTTGCAAGTGCCTTGAGTAATTCTGCTAAAGCAGATATTTCTGATACTTGCCATTTCAAGCCAATTTCTGCTTTTGAGTGGGGTAAAGTAATTTGAACCTTTAACATGTCAGTAGGAGTAGGATCTAATGGTGCAGAGCAAGATAAGGCAATAAATGCAGGTTTATTCGGTAGTGGTGAGCGATCATTCCCTAGCTTAGCATCAATTAAGCGAATCCATTTGGATACAAGATTTGTATTCAATCCATGTTGCAAAGCGACCGAAGCAATTGAAACGTCCGGTGCTTTACAAGCCTGAACGATCTGCTGTTTAAATTCAGCACTGTATGTTCTTCGTTTTTTCGCAAGAGATGCGATGGATGTCTGGTGATTTGTAGTCATAAATTTTAGTCCCCACTTGTTTTTAAGTGGGGACTAAATTAAGGCTTATAGGATGAATTCATAAGGTGTGTTCAGCGGACGCTTACGATGGACTTAATAAGTCTAAGAAATATTTACCTCACTTAACGGATTGGGTTTTATGGACTAAATATATTCTTACAGAGGGCGATCAAGAGTGGTTTTATGGATTGCAAGCTAATTATCCATTTAAACTACATCTTCAAACTTGCGATGACATTGAGAGTTTATTGGTTGGACCAGCATTAGCTTTGCGAGAGGCTTATTTTGGTGAGTTGGTAATTGATGAACAAGTGTTAAATCAACATTATCAAATCATAGCATCTACTCATAGTAAGAAGTTTCAACCTGAAGTGCACCAAACGGTTAAAGCTGAAAAGATAATTGAAAAATGTTTAGGAAGACACTCCTCTTGGGACTCACTAGATAGCCTTGAGAAATCTATAAACAATAATTTAAAAATAGTCAAAGATGCACTTAATCTTGAGGATAGCTATGTCAAAACAACCTTGCCCGATTTTATAGCTGATGGGGAAAGATTGAGTGGTTTTTTAGATTGTTTATTTTCAGAGTTGGCAGCAGGAAATTTTGAAAAAGCAAAAGAGCTTTTGGTTGAAGATTTAAGTTGTGATTGGTCTAAATATAGGAAAACGATAGCTCGATTACGAGCTAATAGAAGCCATACTGCTATGTTTGCAGCAAATTTGTTAGCAGATTTTTATGCTTTTTCAGAAGAAATAAAAAAGGTAAGAAATGCTTTAAATGCCAAGGTCATTACTATCGTTGGTAAGGCTGGCGATGGTAAAACAGATCTTGCTTTAGAAATATGTAGACCAAGAGATGGCATTAATGCTGGAGTCCTTTTTTTAGGAAAAGATTTACATGCAGGCGAAAATTTAGATCATTTAGTCAAAAGTTTTAAGATATATGGACGACCTATTAATACATTTGAGGATCTTTTAGAAGCAGTAGATGCAGCAGGTCAACGCCTTTGTAAACGTATTCCAATTGTAATTGATGGGCTAAGTGAATCTGAAGACCCAAGAAATTGGAGAAATGAAGTAGCAAAAGCAAATGCATTACTAGAAAACTATCCAAATATATTACTAGTGCTAACTTTAAGAGGAGAGTTTTATAAAGATTGTATTCCAGAAACAATTCCAACTTTTGAGTTGAATGGGTTTGTAGATGATCCAATTGCGGCGATACATTGTTATTTTGAACATTACAAAATAGATGCTTTAGATGCAGATATACCAATCGAACTACTTACACATCCTTTAACATTAAGACTTTATTGTGAATCAGCAAATTCAGAAAGAAGAAGAGTTGTAGGTGTAGAAGCATTACCCCGTTCTCAAGTTGCTATATTTGAGAAATACTTTGAAAAAGCAATTGATCATATTGTAGATTTATCTCCGTCAAATCAAAGGTTATATCATGAAGATATTGAAGATACCTTATTGAAAATTGCTGAAGTGTTATGGACAGAAAATTATAGGACATTAGATTTTAATCAGGCTCGTAGTATTGCTAATGAAGTCGTGAGGTCAGGAAGCAGCTTAATAAAAAGCCTTGAATCCGAGGGTATATTATTAAAGTATAGATCACAAAATGGTAATCATGAGATAGGTTTTTCTTATGATTTAATGGCTGGGTTTAAAATAGCTGAATACCTTTTAAAAGGTGATTTTAATAGTTGGATTAGGCAAAATATTCATAAAATTCAGTATGGTCAACTACATTCAAATACCCTGGCTTATGATGTTTTTAACTCATTAGTTGGTCTATATCCTAAATATTATGTGAGAAAACATCTTTGGCAATTGTTAGAAGGTGATTTTAAAGAACGTGCTCTTTTACAAACAACTCAAGAGCAAGCAGCTCTTATCAATAGAGAAACAATAGAGGAATTCCAGAAATATTTATTATCCTCAGAGCAATTTGCTTCTAAAGCATTTACCAAGCTGAAAACTACTCGGTCGGCATATGCTCATCCCTTTGATGCAAGCTTCTTAGATAAAGCTTTAAGAGCTATGGGAAATACATACCGTGATTTAACATGGTCTGAATGGATAAGAAGAAATTATAGAGAACTTAAAAATGACCTAGAGGTTCTTGAAAAAAGATGGTCTCGAATAGAAATTGGTTCTAGTGAGAAAGGTCGAGCTTTATGGGTTCAATGGTTATTAACAACTAACCATAGAGATTTAAGGGATCAAGCAACAAAAGTACTTTCTATATATGCAAAAAAAGATCCAAAAACATTCTTTGAGATGGCAATTAATTCATTAGATATTACGGATCCATATGTGCCAGAAAGAACTTTTGCTGCAGCGTATGGGGCTATTTTAAGTGCAGATTTTATTGATGTAGAAAAAATAAATAGTAATGTTTGTGGTTTCGCCCAACAAATTATAGAAAATTGTTTTTTACCTAATTCTGAATACTCTACTACTCATACAATTTTGAGAGAATATTTACTAGGTACTATTAATTATGCTTTAACAGTAAATCGAAATTTTGTCAGTCAAGAATATTTAGATTATTGTCAAAAACCTTATCAACATTTACCTAATCTGTTTGATAGTCTCCCTGATATAAGTGAAGAGAAAATAATTGAAGTCAAAAAATTAGCCCTTCGTATGGATTTTAATAATTACACTATTGGAAGATTAATTCCGGATAGACGTAATTATGATGATTCACATCCTAACTATATTGAGACACGTAAGACTATTTTGAAAAGAATGATCCAGCTTGGATATCTACCTGAAAAATTTCAAGAGATTGATAGAGATATAGGTTCGAGTTCTTATTATGATCGTGATGTAAAAATAGATAGATATGGAAAAAAATATAGCTGGATTGCGTTCTATGAAATGTATGGATGGAAGGCTGATAGGGAGCTTTTAGATGATTGGCGTGGTAATGAAAGATGTAGTGATGTGAGTATCGATCCCACATTCCCTAAAGTAGAAAACTCTTGGAATCCAGAGACTACAGATATATTTACTAATTCTCCAAAGGATATTGGTGCGTGGATTTTAAATGGACCAATTCCTAACTACTTGGATATCTTAGAGACTCAGCAGTTTAACGAAACTGATAGCTGGATTTTACTGAATGGATTTATACAAGAGGATTCAAAAACGGATTATCGTGAAATCTTTACATTTATGAGAGGCTTTTTTGTTGCAAATGAACATGTCTCTACGATAAGTGAATTTTTTTGTAATAAGGATTATCTTGGTAATAATGCTCTGCCACGAATTCCTGAAAATCACTATAAATACGCAGGTGAAATGGTTTTGGGGAATTCATTTTTAGAACTAAATGAAAATGTAAATAGTCGGGTGAATTTGGATGAATGGGATGCATCTAGTTTTTTAATAGAAGTTCCTGTGCAATCTTATTCTTGGGAGTCTTATCACAGTTCTTTGAATCAAGCAGGAGGAATAGACTTTCCGAATCCTGAATTATGTCAGAGATTAGGTCTAAAATACCATAATGGTGATCCAGACTTATATGATTTTGACGGGGTAGCCTCTATTTTTAGAACATTGAAATCTTCTGATGAGAATTTGAAAGGTCATTTATTATATTTAAGAAAAGATCTTTTTCAAAAATATCTTATAGAAACTGGACAAACATTTGTATGGATATTATGGGGAGAAAGAGGGCAAAACTATAAAGGGGATGAAGAGATACATGAATATTTCAGAACTAATCAACACTTGCATAAACAAGTTTATGTTTGGAACGATGATCAAATAGTTAAATTAGATTAACTCATGTTACTAAAATCCAATTTAGATTAAAGAAAAAACCGCCATTAATGGCGGTTATTCAATGACAACTTATGTGTCGCTCAATGACATTTTATGTGTCGCAAATGACAACTTATGTGTCGCGTGACGTACCGACAATGTATTACCAGCTCAACGCACCGCCCGTCTGATAATCAGTCACACGCGTTTCAAAGAAGTTCTTCTCTTTACGCAAGTCCATCATTTCAGACATCCATTGGAACGGGTTGTTTACGCCAACAAACTGTTCAGGTAAACCGAGCTGACTTAAACGACGGTTACAGATGAATTTCAAATATTCTTCCATCATGCCTGCGTTCATACCCAATACACCACGTGGCATAGTGTCACGCGCATATTCAATTTCAAGCATCGTGCCTTCAAGAATCATTTGAATCACTTCTTGCTGGAATTCTGCAGTCCACAAGTGTGGGTTCTCAATCTTGATTTGGTTAATCATGTCGATACCAAAGTTCAAGTGCATAGATTCATCGCGTAAAATGTATTGGAATTGCTCTGCAACACCGTTCATTTTGTTACGACGACCCATCGACAAGATTTGGCTGAAACCGCAGTAGAAGAAAATACCTTCAAGTACACAATAGAATGCGATCAAGTTGCGTAGCAAAATTTGGTCGTTTTCAGGTGTACCTGTTTTGAAAGTAGGATCACTTAAAGATTGCGTGTACTTCAAGCCCCATGCTGCTTTACGCGCAACCGATGGTACTTCGCGGTACATATTGAAGACTTCGCCTTCATCCATACCTAAAGATTCGATGCAGTACTGGTAAGCGTGAGTGTGAATCGCTTCTTCAAAGGCTTGACGCAAAATGTACTGGCGGCATTCAGGGTTGGTAATGTGGCGATAAATTGCCAATACCAAGTTGTTAGCAACCAATGAGTCTGCAGTAGAGAAGAAACCAAGTGAACGCATAACAATGGTGCGCTCATCTTCAGTTAAGCCATTTTCAGACTTCCACAACGCGATGTCGTGGTTCATGTTGACTTCTTGCGGCATCCAGTGGTTTGCACAACCATCTAGATATTTTTGCCATGCCCATTCGTATTTGAACGGTACAAGCTGGTTTAAGTCTGCACGACAGTTGATCATGGCTTTATCATCAACCTGTACGCGCGATGCACCCATTTCCAGTTCTTCAAGACCAGGAGCAACGTCCAATTGATCTAGAGCGTTAGATGCTCTTGCCAACGGATCGGTTGAATCTGTTGTTCTACTTCTAGGGGCTGCAGCGGGTTGTGCAGCTGCCACAGTCGTCTGTGGTTGCTCTGCATGAGATACCATCTGCGTATCATGCGCTTTTTGCGGCTCGACGGGCGCAGACTTGTGTT
This sequence comes from Acinetobacter sp. Swhac1, assembly GCF_013390985.1. Lineage (NCBI taxonomy): Bacteria > Pseudomonadati > Pseudomonadota > Gammaproteobacteria > Moraxellales > Moraxellaceae > Acinetobacter > Acinetobacter sp. Swhac1. The sequence continues at coordinate 6,590 of NZ_JACASN010000021.1, forward strand.
CAGGAGCAGCCGGTTTTTGCGAATCATCTTCGAAATCGTCCCAACTTAGGATAGACATATCAATTCTCTCTTCGTTGCTTTATATCTTTTATGGACATCCAGCCACGCTGAGATGTCTTAATATACGCTTAATTTGTGAAAACAAAATTAAGTTTTGCTCATCTTGGTCTGAAAAATGTACATTCCGACCAATTTGCTCACGACTTATTTTACTTTCGCTGTTGTTTTGCCGCTTGTACGCAAAAGTAAGCAATTGGTGCGTAAAACAACACTACAAACGAAACCAGCAAGACCGCGAGTCCTAACATATAGTTGTGGGTCATATGTGGCATGCTGATTTCCTTTAATTTATTTTTTACTCTGCTCAGTGGTGTAATAGTGATTGTGGTGAATGTTATAGGTAACATTTTGAACAGAGGAGTGGTTCAAGTTACTTGAACCTTCTCCTGTACCTTGTGCAAGTGTATTACTTTGAACATTATTGGTTTGGGAGTTATATAAATAAGCCCCCGTACTACCACATACTATTGTTAACACACTGAAAATAAATGCGTTAATCTTATTCATCTGCTTTCTCTAAAGAAAGCATGCTGAAATCAGAAGATCTAAACTGATACAACTATTCAGATATCTGATCTACAACATGCTGACATGTTAGCAATCATCATTATCTCAATGTAGCTGTATAAGCTTAAATTACTGACAAGCTTCACAATCAGGATTGTCAATTGAACATGCCATTGGCACTGGTGCAGCTTGAGCAAAATCTTCATCAACAGCTGCAGCCGCTTCTGGTGCAGGAGTTGCTACAGGCGCTGCCGTAACAGTTGCAGGTTTTACTGCGTTCAATGCACCTGTGTTAATGGTTGATTTCTCTGCAGATGTTGCACCTAATGCACGTAGGTAATAAGTCGTTTTCAGACCACGCAACCATGCCATTTTATAAGTCAGGTCAAGTTTCTTACCGTTTGCACCTGCAATATACAAGTTCAACGATTGCGCCTGATCAATCCATTTTTGACGACGTGATGCTGCATCTACAATCCAGCGTGGTTCAACTTCAAACGCAGTCGCAAAAATCGCTTTCAATTCTTCAGGAATACGTGAAATTTTTTGTACTGAACCTTCAAAGTGTTTCAGGTCATTCACCATCACAGAATCCCACAAATCACGCTCTTTCAATGCACGAACGAGGTAAGGGTTGATTACTGTAAATTCACCAGACAAGTTCGATTTCACATACAAGTTTTGGAATGTCGGCTCGATAGACTGAGAAACGCCACAAATATTTGAAATGGTTGCAGTCGGTGCAATCGCCATCACATTTGAGTTACGCATACCGTCTTTTTGAACTTTGGCACGTAAGCTGTCCCAATCCAAACGCTGTGTACGGTCTACTTCAAACATACGTTCTGGACGCGATTTCGCCACAATGTCTAAAGAGTCAATTGGTAAGATGCCTTGATCCCACAATGAACCTTTAAATGTTTCGTAAGTACCACGCTCAACCGCTAAGTCGCTAGACGTTTGAATCGCGTAGTAGCTGATCACTTCCATAGATTCATCGGCAAATTCAACTGCAGCATCTGAACCATAAGCCAAGTTCATCTCATAAAGCGCATCTTGGAAGCCCATGATGCCCATACCTACAGGACGATGTTTCAAATTTGAATTGCGTGCTTGTGGTACAGCGTAGTAGTTGATGTCGATGACGTTGTCGAGCATACGTACTGCAGTTTTAATAGTACGTGCTAATTTTTCACGGTCTAACACACCACCTTGAACGTGTTGCACAAGGTTGATTGAACCCAAGTTACATACCGCAATTTCATCTTGGTTAGTATTGAGGGTAATTTCAGTACATAAGTTAGATGAGTGCACTACGCCAACGTGTTGTTGCGGTGAACGTAAGTTACATACGTCTTTGAATGTGATCCACGGGTGACCTGTTTCAAACAACATTGACAACATTTTGCGCCATAAGTCCTTCGCACGAAGTTTTTTATGCAGCATGTTGGTTTCTTTGGCAATGCTTTCGTAATACGCATAACGCTCGGCAAAGGCTTCGCCTGTTAAGTCGTGCAAGTCTGGCGTTTCAGATGGTGTGAACAGTGTCCAATCAGCATCTTCAAAAACACGTTGCATGAACAAGTCTGGTACCCAGTTTGCGGTGTTCATGTCATGGGTACGACGACGGTCATCGCCCGTGTTCTTGCGTAGCTCTAGGAATTCTTCGATGTCTAAGTGCCAAGTTTCTAAGTACGCACATACCGCACCTTTACGCTTACCACCTTGGTTGACCGCAACCGCAGTATCGTTTGCCACTTTTAAGAATGGCACAACACCTTGAGATTTACCGTTAGTACCTTTGATGTATGAGTTCAAGGCACGAACTGGTGTCCAGTCATTGCCTAAACCACCTGCCCATTTAGACAGCATTGCGTTATCACGCATTGCGCCATAAATGTTGTAAAGGTCATCAGAAATGGTAGTCAAGTAACAGCTCGATAACTGTGGACGTAGCGTGCCTGAGTTAAACAGGGTAGGTGTAGACGCCATATAGTCGAAGCTAGACAATAAGTTATAGAACTCAATTGCACGTGCTTCACGGTCATCTTCATTGAGCGCTAGACCCATTGACACACGCATGAAGAACAATTGTGGAAGTTCAAAGCGTACGCCATCTGAGTGAATGAAGTAACGGTCAAATAAAGTTTGCAGACCTAAATAGGTAAACTGGTTTGAGCGTTCAGGCTGAATCGCTGCAGCAAGTTTGGCAAGGTCAAACTCAAGTAAGTCTGCAGAAAGCAAATCAAGTTCTACACCTTTTTTCAGGAAAGTTTCTAATGCTTCGCCTTCAGGTGTATCTGTTGCTAAACCTAAAAATTCTAAGCCTGTTGCGACCAAGTCATTACGCAATAAACGCGCAGTCACATAGGTATAGTTCGGCTCTTGCTCAATACGGGTACGAGTCGCCATCATCATGGTGGTTGAGATGTCAGACTCTTTTACACCGTTGTAAAGGTTTTTCACGGTTTCATCAATGATGGCATCTACATCAATGCCTTCTAAACCTTCTGCCGCTTTATTTACGGTTGCTTTTAACGCACCTAAATCTAGTGGTTTAAGCTGACCGTTTGCATCAGTCACTTGTAAAGTTGGGTGATGGTTTTCACCTGCTTGCTTACGCGCTTCTGAGCGTTGTTCACGGTAGATGACATAAGCACGAGCAACTTTTTGCTCGCCTGTACGCATGAGCGCAAGTTCAACTTGGTCTTGAATTTCTTCAATGTGAATAGTTCCACCAGACGGTAAACGGCGGTTGAATGTGTTCAACACCATTTCAGTCAGTTGTTCGATCCGATCATGAATGCGGCTTGAATCGGCGCTTTGTTGACCTTCTACAGCCAGAAACGCTTTGCCAATTGCAACTGCAATTTTTTCAGCATCAAAAGCGGCAACATCACCAGTGCGTTTAATCACTTGTAATTGACCAGGGGTTGAGGTGATTACGCTCATGTCAGCATAGCTCCATTGTCATCTATTGTTATGTTTATGGACCATTAAACTGGGCAAAATTTAGGCCGCAGTGATTGAGGGATAAACACAAGACTTAGTGGTTTAAAATTGAATTGAACACAAGATACGGGAAAATTGAGGGTAGATCAATATTGACTTTTTCTTTTAAATTTTGACTGATTTGGAATTAAGATTGTTCTCAAAAATACCGTTTTTTGTCCTTTGGGCTATAAGCCTTATCGGGCAAGGGCATAGCATAGCAAAGCTCGGAAAAACTGCTTATAGATAACCTTGTGGATAACTTGAAAAGTTAGGAGATAATTTTTCCAAAGGCGGCAAAGGCTTGATCTAGTGCAAAAAATACCCATTTTGTAACTTTATATTTCTTAAATATGTTTAAAAATCACCAAAACTAGAAAAGTGCTATAAATTCAATGCTTAATAAAAATATAACAAAATAATACGCAGATGTATCAGTTTGGTGAACAGTATCTTGTTTACAATGTAAACGTGTGTATATTGCAAATTATATCAAGACCTATCTCTCAGATTTTAAAAGGATAGGTCGAATCCAATAAAGGGACAGGTTATGAGTCAAGAAGAAAAGTTACCAAAAATTTTAATTGTTGAAGATGATGAACGCCTTGCACGACTTACGCAGGAATACTTAATTCGCAATGGTTTGGAAGTTGGGGTAGAACCAGATGGCAACCGCGCGATTCGCCGTATTATTGCCGAGCAGCCCGACCTTGTGGTGCTTGATGTGATGTTACCAGGTGCCGATGGTTTAACCATTTGTCGTGAAGTTCGTCCACATTATCATCAACCGATTTTAATGCTGACTGCGCGTACTGAAGATATGGATCAGGTGCTAGGTCTGGAAATGGGTGCAGATGACTATGTTGCAAAACCTGTGCAGCCGCGTGTGTTGTTGGCGCGTATTCGTGCTTTATTGCGCCGTACCGACAAAGTGACTGAAGATGAAGTGGCACAGCGCATTGAATTTGATGATTTAGTGATTGATAACGGTGGCCGTTCTGTGACTTTAAATGGTGAATTGGTTGATTTCACCAGCGCAGAATATGACTTGTTATGGTTATTAGCCTCAAATGCTGGGCGTATTTTATCTCGTGAAGATATTTTTGAGCGTCTGCGCGGCATTGAATATGATGGTCAAGACCGTTCAATTGACGTGCGTATTTCACGTATTCGTCCAAAAATTGGCGATGATCCTGAAAATCCAAAACGTATTAAAACTGTGCGCAGTAAAGGTTATTTGTTCGTTAAAGAAACCAACGGCATGTAATACGCTTTTTTCTGAGTCAAATACTGACTCAAATATAAAATAAGTCACATAGGACGGGTTTTGTGCTTAAACACAGTATATTCTTGCGCATATATGCAGGATTGGTGATCTTAGTTGCAGTAGTTGCCATTTTGGCGTACTTATTGGTGCAAATCATCAACTATCAGCGTGCGCAAGAATATCGTGAGTCTTTAACTGATGGTATGGCTTATATTATTAGTGAAGGGATTGCACGACAGCAAAACGAACAGCAAAAGAAAGACTGGATTTCTGATGCATCCGATTTGCTGGAATTGCCCATCTACTATGTGCAGGCAGACAAAGTAGATTTGTCGCGCGCAGAGCTTAGACGGATTAAAGAACGTAAAGCGGCTGTGCGCTATAATGCCGAAAATATGATTGCCTATATTATTTTGGGTATGAAAGATGATCCAAATCATTATTTATATATCAAGGCAGATAAAATTACAGAACGGCAAATGAAAGCTTTGCCGATTTTTGTTTTAGATTATTTGGTGTATTACCCAGGTCAGGAAAAAGAATATCTAGCCAAAATTCAGCAGCACTTTTCTTATCCAGTCAATATTAAAAATATTCAGGAACTGCCACTCGATTCTGAACAGATTGGGCGTTTAAGACTCGATCACAGCATTATTTTATATCGTGACAATGCCACCGTGCGTGGTACAACCATCTCGATTGTGTCACCGATGCCAAATTCACCCTCAGAAGTCTTGGTTTTAGGGCCTGTGCCGTTATTTAACTGGATGCCATTCCAGTTGGCAGCAGGCATTACCTTGCTCAGTATGTTTATGTTGAGCTTGGGGGTTTATGGTCTGATCTTGCCTATGCAGCGTAAGATTCGCCAAGTGAACTATGCCTTAAACCGTACTAAATCGGGCGATTTAAACATGCGTTTGCCTGTAGATGGCACAGATGAAATGGCAAGTTTGGCATCTAGCTATAACAGCATGTCTGACCATATTCAGCGTTTGATTGAAGCGCAGCGTGAACTGATGCGCGCTGTATCGCATGAGCTGCGCACGCCTGTGGCACGTATTCGTTTTGGTATGGAAATGCTGGCAGAAGAAGATGATTACGAATATCGCTTACAGCAAGTCGAAATGATTGATAAAGATATTGAGGCTTTAAACACCTTGATTGATGAGATCATGACCTATGCCAAACTTGAACAGGGCATGCCATCTTTAGAAATTGAAAAGATCGTTTTGGTTGAAGTGCTAGAGCAGGTGGCTACGGAAACAGAAGCATTGAAAACCCAAAAAGATATTCAATTGCTTGCCCCACCTGTGACTTTGGAAGTGGAAGCTGAACGCCGTTACTTGCACCGTGTGGTACAGAACTTGGTGGGCAATGCAGTCCGTTACTGTGACCATAAAGTTTTGATCAGTGGCGGCATTAACGAGCAAGGCATGGCCTATGTTTGTGTGGAAGATGATGGGCCGGGGATTCCCGAACAAGACCGAGAACGTGTATTTGAAGCCTTTGCTCGTTTAGATGACAGCCGCACCCGTGCTTCAGGTGGTTATGGTTTAGGTTTGTCTATTGTAAGCCGCATTGCTTATTGGTTTGGTGGCAAAATTGAAGTCGATCAGAGTCCGAACTTGGGTGGTGCACGTTTTATGATGGTTTGGCCTGCCAAACGGTTTAGTAAGGCAAGAAAAAAAGCCGCAGCAGAGAAAGAAAAAACCACCGATTCATTGACTTGAATTGAGTGCACCAAAACTAATTTTAGACATAAAAAAACCAGTGCAATTCAAGGCACTGGTTTTTTTTAATTGCTTTTTTATCTCTATGCAGATCAATCTACAGCTTAGTGCGATTCTTTATATTGCTGATCGGCCTGTTCAAAACGGTCTGTCACTTCATGACTTGGCGCTTTACCCAATAAACTCACCACGACAATCGCAATCCAAGAACACACAAAGCCTGGAATAATTTCATAAATACCCGTATCTGCCCAAAGGTTTTTCCAGAGAATAACCATAAGTGCGCCGACAACCATCCCCGCCAATGCACCGTTTAAAGTCATGCGTTTCCAGAATAAAGACAGAATAATCAGTGGGCCAAATGCTGCACCGAAGCCTGCCCAAGCATAAGAAACCAATCCCAAAACTTTTGATTCAGGATTACCCGCCATCCAAATAGCAAGCAGCGCAATCATGAGTACCATGCCGCGTCCGACCCACACCAATTCATTTTGTGAGGCATTTTTACGCAGGAACGATTTGTAAAAATCTTCGGTTAAAGTACTTGAACAGACCAAAAGTTGACAGCTTAGGGTACTCATCACAGCAGCTAAAATTGCAGCCAGTACCACACCTGCCACCCACGGATTAAACAGGATTTTGGTCAGTTCCATAAATACTGTTTCAGGGTTGGCATTGACCACACCTGCCAGTTCAGGATGTTGCTGGAAGTAGGCGATACCAAAAAAGCCCGCAGCCACCGCACCGCCTAAACATAGTGTCATCCATGTCATGCCAATACGACGTGCATTCGGAATAGACTTGACTGAATCAACCGCCATAAAACGCACTAAAATATGCGGCTGTCCAAAATAGCCTAAGCCCCATGCCATGAGGGAAATGATCGCGACCCAGCTTAAATCACTGACTAAATTCAGCGCCTGCGGACGAGCCGCTTCTAAAGCAAGTGTGACTTGGCTTAGGTCAGAAAAGCTGAGTAGGGTAATGATAGGGGTCAGCAAGAGCGCAAAAATCATCAAGCCAGCCTGAATGGTGTCCGTCCAGCTGACTGCCAAGAAACCACCAATAAACACATAGCTGATGGTGGCAATAGCACTAATCCACAATGCAGTGCTATAAGGCAGATCAAACATACTTTCAAATAAGCGCGCACCTGCAACCATGCCCGAAGCACAATAAATCGCAAAGAAAATTAGAATTACGCAGGCAGATACAATCCTTAAAATTTTTCTTTGATCATTAAAACGGTTAGAAAAATAATCAGGCAAAGTCAGTGCATTGTGCTGTACTTCGGTGTGTACTCGTAAACGACCTGCCACCAAAAGCCAGTTTAGCCATGCGCCAATAATCAGACCAACGGCAATCCACATTTCAGACAAACCTGAAAGATAAATGGCACCGGGCAAGCCCATCAGCAACCAGCCACTCATATCGGATGCGCCTGCAGAAAGTGCGGTGACAAAACTGCCAAGACGACGACCACCTAAAATGTAGTCCGAGAAATTTCGAGTCGCGCGATAAGCCAATAAACCAATGACAATCATGGCGACAATATAAAACAGGAAAGTAATAATGGTGGGGTTGAGTGCGCTCATACAGTATCCATTTGGGTTTTGGACAGTCGATTAAAATACAGACCGCTGCTAGATGTGAGTCACTCAATTTGGTGAGTGCAGAGATCTCATCTGCGGTGCTGATTTCATCAAGAAACGCGAAATTTAACCATACATTAAAAAATATTTCAGATTTTTTTCTGAATGGGCATAAAATAGGCAGCTTGAAAGCTGCCTATCATCTTGATGTTTATCTGATTTGCTTATGGATTATTGCGACCCATAACACCACGAATAGTATTCAAGACATCTGCAGGTAAGACCACAGTTTTGGCATTGTTGGATTTCGCCATATCTTGCATGGCTTTTACATATTGCTCACCCAATAAGTACGCCACAGGAATTTCTTTATCACCTACCGCAGAGCTGACCATTTCAATGGCACGTTGAGAAGATTCTGCCAATACAACTTGCGCTTCTGCATCACGACGTGAAGCTTCCAAACGACCATCGGCTTCTAAAATAGCCGCTTGTTTTTCACCATCGGCTTTGGTTACGGTAGCACGACGCTGACGTTCTGCTGCAGCTTGTTCTTCCATAGCTGCCTGCATGGTATGCGATGGTTTAATATCCTGAATTTCTACAGTTTTAAGGGTAATTCCCCAGTCTGAAATATCATCAGAAATGGCTGCTTTGAGTTTGGCTTTGATGTGATCGCGCGAAGACAAGGCATCATCCAAATCCATTTCACCCACAATAGAGCGCAATGAGGTTTGAACAAGGTTTTGAATCGCCCAAGTATAGTTTTCAATGCCATACACTGCTTTTTCAGGAGTCGTGAGGTTTATGTACGCAACCGCATTCATGAGTAGAACTGCGTTGTCACGGGTAATAACTTCCTGAGATGGAATATCTAATACAATATCTTTGGTGGTGACTTTATAGGCCACTTCATCGACATAAGGAATGACGAAGTTAAGTCCCGGTGCAAGCGTGGTGTGGTATTTACCCAGACGTTGCACAATCCACTTATAACCTTGCGGAACAATTCGCACGCCTTTAAAAATGGTAATTCCAACAAAGGCTAAAATCGCTAAAACAATAATAGATCCACCAGACATTTTAATTTCTCACTTTTTCGTTGTCATGTGCGCTGTGATGCGGCTGCACCACCAAATCATTACCCAAAATATCAATCACGCGAATACGATCTCCCACTTGCACAGGGCTTGCGGTGCGGCAGTTCCATTCGTCTGAACCAAGTACGGGCATCGGGAAACGGACTTTAATTTGATCATGTTCTAAGTTGGTTTGAATGACCATGCCAATTTGTCCAATAGTGGCTTCGCGTGACAAGCCTGCTTTGGTTTTATCGGTAGATAAGGGTTTGATAAATTTAAACCACGCCAAGGTACACAGTACCGACAAGATAATCCACATCACCAATTGGGTAGTGGTACCCATCATGGGGAACATCCAGTATAAAATACCGACCATGACTGCCCCAATGCCAAACCATAAAGCGGCAAACGCAGGCAAGACCAGTTCTGAAAGCATTAACAGAACGCCTAGTACAAACCAGTGCCAAGGTTCAAGAACGAATTCCATACATCTACTCGCGTATTTTTTACGATTGGTTAATTCTAATTGCTTAGAGAAACGCATCGACTTAAAAAGATGCGCTCTCATCACTTTAACAGATCAATAAGTTTATGAATATTAAAAAAATCACTGAATCCTAAAATTTCGGACGCGGTGCAGGTTTCAGCGCGGCAGGTGATTTTTTAAAGTTATTGATGGCTTGCAGAATTGCTTTGACCTGTAATTGTGCGGCTTTTTCACCTTCTAAAATGGTTTGGTTACTGGCTTTTAAATCTAGAGTACCAATATGTCCAACTTTAGGTTGAATCACGATATTGGCCTGCGCCAATTCCTGATTGATGCTTTGCTGCCCCATAATATTGAGGGTTTGATCGAGTAAGCCCCACATGCTGACAGGTTGATTGCCTGTTGGACGTGCAGAAATATCCACTGCAATGACTAAGTCGGCACCCATCGCTTTAGCCGTCTGTACGGGAATTGGGCTGACCAAGCCGCCATCCACATATTGTGTTCCGCCAATGGTGGCAGGTACAAAAACATTCGGAATACTGCAAGAGGCACGTACGGCTTGACCAGCATTGCCTTTAATAAAGTCGGCTTTACGTCCATTATCTAAACGTGTGGCAACGGCAGCAAAACGAATTGGAAATTTTTCAATCGGTTTATTGGCTACGTGTTGATTGACAAAGTCTTGTAACTTTTGACCTGCAATAAAACCCTGACGGTTTAAGGTTAAATCACGAATGTCGGATTCTTTAAAGGTTAGGGCAATATGTTGGAGCTGATAAGGACTTTTACCACTGGCGTATAAACTGCCGACAAAGCTGCCTGCACTGGTGCCTGTGACAATTTTTGGTTTAATCCCGTGAGACTCTAAAACTTTAATGACGCCAATATGTGCAAAACCTTTAGCACCACCGCCACCCAGCGCCAGTGCAATTACAGGTTCACGTGCTTGGATAGGTGTGGTGCTTGGCGGTGTTTTTGTTGTTTTGTCGCAGCCAGCCAAAGTTAGAGCTAGTACGCCCACTAAAGAATAACGAATCAGTTGCATATCAAATCTAAATTTAGATCAAAGAATATTGCGCCCATCTGAACAAAAAATAGAAACTTTGACTAGCCCTTTTTCAAAAGCTTTTGTAACGGTTTTGCCAACCAATGTGGATTTTTAGCCGAAAACTTGCCGTGATATTGCGTATAAATTGCATCTAAATCTTGAGCATAATCGCCCGTAGGATGAAACACGCCCAAAATATGAATGGTTTTGTGTGCATAATCAAAAGAGAACATCACAATTGGGATATTGGCGCCGTAGGCAATATGGTAAAAGCCACTGCGGATATTTTCGGCTTGTTTACGTGTGCCTTCGGGCGCCATACCAATCCAGATTTTTTCTTTTTTTCGTACAATATCAATAATATCTTGGGTATGTCCTTGAGGAGAATGGCGCACCACAGGAATTACCCCAATCCAGTTTAAAAGTGGCTTGAGTGGGGTTTCAAATAAAGTGTGCTTACCAAAAATAGTAATTTGAATACCTAAACCGAGTAGGGCGGTAAAACCATGCCACGCATCAATATTTGACGTATGCGGTGAGATAATAGCAACTGCTTTGGGCAAGTTGGGAAATTCGCCCACCATTTGCCAGCCTTGCGCCAAAAAAATATTTTTAAATAAAGCACGACTGCTGGCTGTTCCACGTTGTGGAACTTGGTCGGGTAACTGTGGAAATTGCCGTGCACTGCGTGCAAAAGGATTGGTGATTTTCATGAATGCGATGTCATCCTGACGTGCGTGATTAACAACAATAAATACCCAATATCATGACGCATGAATCTAAATCTATTCAAGATATTAGACTTTCGCTTTGTCTGATTCATTGGCAAAATAGTCGAAATCTGAATGTGAAAGTGATGAAAAATAACAATCCATTATTCAAAATTTTAGTGTAGTACTGCGTTTTTTTGATCTTTTGCCCATATCTAAATTGAGATGCTATGCCCAATTTGCGCCAAACTTATTTTTTGTTATTTTCTCTGTATTGGGCGCAGGGCTTGCCTGTTGGTTTTATGACCCATGCCTTGCCTGTAGTTTTACGTGCGCAAGGTGTGTCTTTGGCACACATTGGCGGTTTTGGTTTGTTAATGCTGCCGTGGTCAATCAAAGTTTTTTGGGCGCCATTGGTAGATCGCTTTGGACATTCATATTTTGGGCATTATCGTAGCTGGATTTTGCCGTGCCAGTGGCTGAGTGTTTTGGTGCTGATTGGGCTGTCCTTTTTACCGATTGAGTCCTTAAATCATCCTATATATTTGTGGGTATTTTTTGTGGCTTTGCTCAGCATGAATTTGGTCGGTGCAACCCAAGATATTGCCACCGATGGTTTGGCGGTCAATATTTTACAAGCCAAACAGCAACATTGGGGCAATACCTTTCAGGTGGTAGGTTCACGACTGGGCTTTATTGTCGGTGGTGGAGCAATTCTGTGGGCATTGGATTGGCTAGATTGGCAAAAAACTTTCTTAATTTTAGCGGGATTGGTGTTTTTAAATACCTTGCCAATTTTAATGTTTAAAGAGCCACAACATGCTGCTAAACAAGTGCTTGTTCAAGCTCAAAGTAAAATGTCATTTCACGCACGTCTTGCTGCGATTCGTGAATATCTGCGCTATTTTGTGGAAACGCCTGTACTGTACGCATGGCTATGGGTGTTACTCAGCTTTAAAATTGCCGATGGTTTGGCTGGCCCTTTATTAAAACCTTTAATGGTAGATTTAGGCTTAAGCTTTGCTCAAATTGGCATTTATGTGACCATGTTGGGAGCAATGGCCGCTTTGTTGGGTGCAGGCATCGCAGGGTTGATGCTGAAATGGTGGTCTAGAGCGCATGCCCTCATCATTTTTTCTGTGCTTAAAATTTTGAGTTTAGTGGCCTATGCTTATTTGGCTGAATTGTATGAACAGCAAGTTGATGTGGCACACTGGCTGATTTATAGCATTAATGCTGCGGAAGATTTTTGCTCTGCCATGTTACTTGTAGTGATGCTAACCTTGATTATGCAGTACAGTCGTAAACAATATGCAGGGACTGATTTTACATTTCAGGTTGCGATTATGGCGACTGTGAGCGGGGTACTTTATACCCTGAGTGGAATCTTAGGCGATGCTTTAGGCTACGCGAATTATTTACTGTTGATTTGTATTGTTGCGATTCTATGCTTTGTACTGATCTGGAAATGGGCAAAGCTTGCGAAAGGCGCTCGCTCGTCAGCACTTGAATAAGAATATAGATCATCAAGACAGAATGACAGACCTAAACCACGTTAAAAAGTCATTGCGTGGAAAAAATAAAAGCGACCTTTAAAGAGTCGCTGGAGTATAAAAGGTATCCACATTAAAGCCAATACCGACCTCGTTTTTGTATTTTCAAAAATTATTATTTGCGCTTTCAGTGCTTCTCTTCGGCAGCGCAGGCAGTATAACTTTGAATTATGACAATCCTGCGACAATTTAAGTCGCATAGAAATATGTTGCAGGTAAAATCAGCATATTCTAGCTGCGGTATGGAGTATTGATTGCCTGTGTCCATTGTTGGTGATTACAACGCGGACAGATTTCATTGGCGTGTTCAAGTAAACGGACATGCCCGCAATACATGCAGGCATAATATGTGTTTGGAGTTGTGCGGTACACGGGTTGGCAAGCTTTAGGAAATAAGGGTAAACCATAGCGTGTGGCACCGTCATGAAAAAATAACATGCTGAATTTGCCATCAGTTTCTAGTAAACCGACACGTACTTGTCCCAAATGCTCCACACCTTGTTGGCGCATTTCGGCAAAGAATTCATCATGCGACATTTTGCCGTATTCAATTTTTTCTAAGACCAGTTCGCCATTTTCTACAATATACAGCGATTTACCTTCAATCAAATCTTCAAAGGGTTGGTATTTCATCATGAGCCATGTGGTCAGGCGATACATTCCAATCACCACTGACATCACCACCAAAGCGTGTACCAAAGGTAAATCTTCAGTGAACATGGGGTCGCCCGCAATAGAACCGAGCGATAAAATAATGGCCAATTCAAAAATGGAAAGCTGGCGTACTCCGCGTTTCCCAGTAAGGCGCAAAAATATAATAATCATGCTAAACATGAGTGCTGCCCGAATCATTAATTCGGCAACAAATGCCCATGTGGTGTCGTGAATAAAGATGGTAAACCAATCCATAGATTGTCTATTTTGTTATTTTGATGATTGATACTATGCTTAAATGGAGTAGGTAAAATAGTGGTTTTGAGTAAAGAACTGCAATTATTTGAGTGGTTTAGGAAAATAATTTTTAATTTTTTTGTTTAAAAACTATAAATAAAAAATAATGAATTAAAAGATGAATTCACAACTATTACAATTTGCCAAATCTATGCGTCATGCTGCTACGGATGCTGAAAATTTGCTGTGGCAACTACTTCGTGCCAAACGCTTTATGGAGCTTAAATTTAGACGTCAGCAGGTCATTGCGCCGTATATTGTAGATTTTTACTGTCATAAAATTGGCTTGGTGATTGAGTTGGATGGTAGTAAGCATGGAACTGATGATGCCATTGAATATGACGCTGAACGCACGAAGTTTTTAGAGGCTTTGGGCTTAACAGTCGTGTGGTATTGGAATTCTGATGTGTTGGGAAGGGTGGATGTGGTGTTGGAGGATTTGTGGTGGATGTGTACTAAATTAAAGCAGACCTCTCCCTAACCCTCACTTGCGCTTCGTTTTAAAGTAGTGCTTTAAAACTTGCTCAGGAGAGGGAACTCCAATGTGAAATTTATACAGGCATTAAATCAAATGACGCTCCCTCTCTCTATGGGAGAGGGCTGGGGTGAGGGCTTTAAAAGACATTGCCTACAATTTTTGATAAATCTACATCACGAGTGATATACCATTTCCAAAATGCAGAGAAAGGAAATTCAGGGTCACACATAGCCTTTAACTTTTCTATTCTCAGATTTTTTTCAGATGTTGTTAATATTAAACTATCATCTAGAAGTTCATCTTTAATCATCAAAAGCTTAGTTTGATATCTCTGAATTTGCTTTATCAATGTATGTCTACTTATACCTTTTAGAGCTGTATTCGTATCATTAAAACATTGGTCTAGAAGGCGAATTGTTGACTCAATTTCATGGTTACTTCCTAAATTTCCAACCTTTACAACTACTTTGTGGTCATCGTTATTGACAATTGGGCAGTGTAACTCGATAGCTTGAGCTACATCTAAACTTTGACAGCAATCTAAAATATCTTTATGTATATTTGATTTAATACCATTACAACGAACGCATGAATAGAAAAGATTATCCCAATCATATTTTTTAACAAGATCACCTTCATGGGGATCACGGTGCTCAATATTAACGTCAGAAATTCCTTTTCTTTCACATAAATAGCATTTAGAAAAGAATATAGTTTGAAGTGCTTCAACTACATCTGCTGCACGATAATCCTTAGTCGAGGTGGTTAAGCTTTTAGGGAAAGCAGGTGGTCTTACAACTGAAAACATGAATTAATTACCCTCATGTTTTAATTTAGCAAGTTTATTTTTTGCGACCATGTACTGAAGTTGCAACTCAACTGATAGTTTTTCAAAATCCTTATTAATTTTATTAACTAAACCTTGAATTACATTCAGGTCTTGAGCTGAGTTTTCTGAGTTAATGAACTGTAAAAGTTGATTAGAAAGCTGTTTTAGATTTTCACTCTCATCTTTAACATGGAAAAGCTCTTTAATTATTGATTCATGCGAATAGAAGCTTAAATCTTCCTCAAAAAATTCACGGCTTGAAATATCATAAACTACAGTGTCATTATCGGTTGAAGTAATAACAAAAGGTGAATGAGTACTGACAATAAATTGAATTTTAGGAAAAGCTTTTATCAGAAAAGGTAATACTTTCTTTTGAAGAGAAATATGTAGGTGAACATCAATTTCATCAATAATAGCTATACCTGATAAATCCTCGGGTGGAATATCTTGAAATTGTGCGCGTACTAATAAGTTAGCATAAATATTAAAAACAGCTTTGAAACCCGAAGAAAGAGAATCAAAAGTGAAGGAGATATTTTTATCTTTCTGAATAATTAAAACCTGATCCCCATTTTTTGTAAAAGAAAGTTCTATTGTGGGATTCTCTAAAATTGTTTGGAGATCGCTCTCAATTTTTAAAAACCATCTTTCTATTTCATTTGTATCAAAAACACGTACGCTAATAGGCTCTTCTATAGTCTGTTGCGGTTCTCTAAATTTTATCAGAGCATTAAAAGCCATTTTTTTATCAACTAAAAAGGCTTCTAATGCTTGCTCTACATCATGTTGTTGTGGATTATCTTTTTTGAATGTTTCAAAACTTTGAAAAACTTTTAATGTAAATTGATCAGATTTAACCCTAGAGGATTCAAAATGATATATATTTTTGGAGTGATGGATAGGTTGTATTTCTATTTTCTTATTTTTTTCTAAATAATTATTTGTTAATTTAATTAATGAGTTATGAAAATTATCTATATGGTGTGGATGGTTGTAATAGTAGTACTCCTCTAGGATGGAATTTGGATTATCAATATTTAAATGTTCGTACTGAGTCGCATGGTCAGTTTTAAGAAAGTAAGCTCTCTTTTTCTTATTAAAAAATACATATTTTTTGGCAACCAAGTTTTTAATATTTACTAACTGAGATTTGTAGCTATTTTCAGAATCATATGAATTTCTAAATTTATTTATATCTTTAATTTCTTGATTCTTAAAACCTAGTGAAATAGGATAATTATTAATTCCTTTTTTTAGCAATTCTGATATTTGTTCACGTAAAATGGTTTGAGTATATAACTCAGTATTCTTATCATTTCTTAATTCTTTTACTAATGTGTTTAGGAATCTTGTTTTTCCTGCACCATTTTTACCTGTAATCACTAAATGTCTACCTTTGATAGGTATTGCTATATTATGAAAAAAAATAGTATCTATAAAAGTCATATAAAATAATAAAGGGCTGAATATTCAGCCCTTTATACACAATTTAGATCAAACTAACAACACATTAAAGTGCCGCAATCTGCTCCATATTCGCTTTAATCTTCGCTAATTGGTCAGCAAATTCAGCAAGTTTCACTTTCTCGCCTTCAACCACAGCAGCAGGTGCTTTCGCCACAAAACCTTCATTGCCAAGTTTAGTGGCAATTTGGTCATGCTGCTTTTGAACCTTGTCTAAGTCTTTTTGTAGGCGACCTAATTCCGCTTTAGGATCAATTAAGCCCTTCATTGGAACGTATACAGACACGTGACCAACCACAGAAGAAGAAGACAATGGTGGTTGTTCGCCATCCGTCAAGAAAGTAATGCTTTCAACTTTCGCCAATGCTTTAAACAACGGTTCAATACGAGAAATTTGTGCTTTTTCTACTTCAGTCGTGTTCTGTAAAAGTACAGGCAATAAACGTGCATTACCTAGACCCATTTCACCACGAATGTTACGCACCGCACCAATCAAACCTTGTAGCCATTGCATATCTGCTTCGGCTTGTTCGTTGATTTTAGCTTCATCTGCAACAGGGTAGTTTGCCAACATAATGGTTTCGCCACCCAAGCCAATCATTGGTGCAAGGGTTTGCCAAATTTCTTCAGTCAAGTACGGCATGATTGGATGAGCAAGACGTAAAGAAGCTTCCATCACCGCAAGCAATACACGACGAACTTCGGCTTTGCGTTCTTCAGAAACAGACTCATCATTCAGAACAGGTTTGGTTAGCTCTACATACCAGTCGCAGTATTCATTCCAAATAAAGTCATAAATCGCTTGCGCAGCCAAGTCTAAACGGTAAGTTGCAAACGCTTGATGAACAGCTTGCTCTGCCTTTTGTAAACGGCTCACAATCCACTGTTCAGGCAATTCCCAAAGGTCTTGACGTGCCTCTTGACCAACCGTTTGACCTTCAACATTCATCAATACAAAACGGGTAGCATTCCAAATTTTGTTGGCAAAGTTACGATAACCTTCCACACGTTTCATATCAAACTTGATGTCACGACCTGTATTTGCCAATGCACAGAAGGTAAAACGAACCGCGTCTGTACCGTAAGCCTGAATCCCTTCGGGGAATTCTTTGCGGGTCGATTTTTCAATCTTCGCTGCTTGTTTCGGGTTCATCAAACCAGTCGTACGTTTTTGTGCTAAAGTTTCAAGATCGACACCATCAATCAAGTCTAATGGGTCAAGTACGTTGCCCTTAGACTTCGACATTTTTTGACCTTCGCTGTCACGTACCAAACCATGTACATACACAGTTTTGAACGGCACTTGTGGCGTACCATCTTCATTTTTCATGAAGTGCATGGTCAGCATGATCATGCGGGCAACCCAGAAAAAGATGATGTCAAAGCCAGTGACCAATACATCTGTTGGATGGAAGGTGTTTAAGAAGTAGTTTTCTGCATCTTTCTTGGCATCACCCGTCCAACCTAAGGTCGAGAATGTCCAAAGTGCAGAGGAGAACCATGTATCCAGTACGTCTTCGTCTTGGTTTAATTGAATATCGGCAGGGATATTGTTTTTCGTACGAACTTCTTCTTCGTTGCGACCTACATAAACATTGTCTTCAGCATCGTACCAAGCAGGAATACGGTGACCCCACCACAATTGACGCGAGATACACCAGTCTTGAATGTTGTTCATCCACGCCATATACATATTGCTGTATTGCTCAGGCACGAACTTGATGCGACCATCTTGCACCGCTTCAATTGCAGGTTGCGCTAACGGTGCAATTTTCACATACCATTGGTCAGTCAATAATGGCTCAACAATTACGCCCGAACGGTCACCGCGAGGTGGTTTCAAGGTATACGGTTGGATCTGATCTAACCAGCCTTCAGCTTCCGCTTGCTCAACCAGTCTCTTACGTGCTTCAAAACGCTCTAAACCAATGTAGTCTGCAGGTGCAGGAATGGTTTTAGAAATTTGTTCGCCTGCTTTCGCAATATATTCAAACTCAGCCAATACTTCAGCATTTTTGTTGAAGATATTGATGATTGGCAATTCGCAGCGTTTACCCACTTCATAGTCATTGAAGTCGTGTGCAGGGGTAATTTTTACACAACCTGTACCGAATTCTTTATCGACATACTCATCTTTTACGATTGGAACGGCACGACCTGTAATTGGGAGGATGATGTTTTGACCAACAAGGTGCGAGTAACGCTCATCATCAAGGGCAACCGCAACCGCAGTATCACCCAGCAATGTTTCAGGACGAGTGGTTGCCACTACAATGTGATCTTTACCATCGTGAGTGCGTAGTGATTTATCTTCAAAGAAATATTTGAAGTGCCACAATGAACCTTGTTCTTCTTTATCCGACTCAACTTCTAAGTCAGAAAGGGCAGTTTGTAATTTTGGATCCCAGTTTACAAGGCGTTTGCCGCGGTAAATTAAACCTTCTTCGTGTAATTTCACGAAAACTTCTTTCACCGCATTCGATAAGCCTTCGTCCATAGTGAAGCGTTCACGTGACCAATCTACCGAAGAACCTAAACGGCGGATTTGACGGGTAATGTTACCGCCAGATTGTTCTTTCCATTCCCAGACTTTTTCGATGAATTTTTCACGACCTAAGTCATGGCGGCTGATATTTTGCGCGCCCAATTGACGCTCTACTACCATTTGTGTGGCAATACCCGCGTGGTCTGTACCCGGTTGCCATAAAGTATTTTTACCCGACATACGGTTAAAGCGCGTGAGGGCATCCATAATGGCGTTGTTAAAACCATGACCCATGTGCAAGCTACCTGTGACGTTTGGCGGCGGAATCATGATACAGAATGATTCGCCTTTTTCAGACGGCTTAAAGTAGCCGTTTTCTTCCCAAGTCTTGTACCATTTTTTCTCGATCTCGGTAGGATCGTAGGTTGTAGCAATATTTTGCGCTGAATCAGTCATAGTAAGAACAGGTTAAAAGTGAATAAAAAATTGCAACTATTGTAGCAAAAAAATTGCCTGCTAAGCGAGATTCAACTCAGCCAAACTTATCGCAATTGGCAGTTGGGCAAACTCATCGTATGATGGGCGACAAGTATGATAAAAACTTCAAGTTCTCCGTTGCCTGTAACACTGTTTTAAACTGGGTTTAAGCAATGGATTTTAAAATAGATGAAAACACATCAATACGGTCAAAATAGGCAAGTTCAGTTATGACTTATGCTGTATCTTTAAAATTAAAACCAGAAACATATCAAAGATTTCAACACATTCATCAACAACTCAATGCAGGTGAATCGGAAAGTTTATCTAAAGCTTTGGGGGCGGTACTGACCGATATTTCTTGTGAAATTATTGAGCAACTTTTTGGTGAATTGTCACGTTCTAGTCATTCACTGGATGGTGAATCTGAAAAAATTATTCAGCAAGTCATACAAACCATGCAAAAATATATGCCATGGTCGGTGTCGTTTTTTGGCAATGAACGCTTAACGCCTATGGTGAATTATCTGGCAAGCATGATGTATCAGCAGGAAGGGCAAGGTTTTGTGACTTATCCTGTCGATAGTATTGTTATGAAAGAAACGTTGGGTTGTATTGAGCAAATTCGGCAGGGCAACAGTGCATGTATTGCGCCTGCATTTAAAGGGTTTACTCAAATTATTGATCAGGGCGTGGGTTATTTAATTCGTGATCCGAAAAAAATGCTGAAATTTAATTTGGTGGTCGATAAAACTTTAAACGGCGTGATTCATTTGACTACGCAACTGGGGTATAAACGCCTAGAAAAAATGGGTGCGCAATTCGATTTGGAAAGTGCAGAGATATATTTAAACCATTTTCTTGGGTTTTTGCAGCATCCTGTAAAACCTAAGACTTAAATTTTGATGACTTAAATTTTTAAATAACGCGGACAAACGGTTATGGCAAAACGGGAAAACTTGGAACATAAAGTGGTGTGGATTACAGGTGCATCTTCTGGCATTGGTAAGGCATTGGCAAAAGAGTGTGCTTTACAAGGTGCACAAGTGATTTTAACCGCACGTCGTTATGAAGAACTTGAAAAAGTACGCGTGAGTTTGCTGAATCCTGAACGTCATCTTTCTGTATGTGCAGACATCACCAATGAAAGTCAGGTGTTACATGCGTATGAACAAGTTTTGGCACGTAAAGGACGCATTGACTGGCTAATTAATAATGCAGGTTTAAGTCAGCGCGCTTTAATTGCCGATACCACTATGCAGACTGAACGCACCATTATGGAAGTGGATTATTTTTCTCAGGTCTTTCTGACCAAAACTGTCTTGCCGACCTTTTTACAGCAAAAACATGGTCGCATTATTTTTGTATCTAGTGTTGCAGCATTATTGGGTACGCAATATCGCGCGTCATATTCTGCAGCGAAAAGTGCTATTCACATGTGGGCGAATAGTTTGCGTGCCGAAGTAGCGGAGCAGGGCGTACAGGTTTCAGTTGTTTTCCCAGGATTTGTAAATACCAATGTGTCTTTTAATGCATTAAATGGTGAAGGCAAACCACAAGGACATCAAGATGAAGCCATTGAAAATGGTTTAGATGCTGATGTTTTTGCTAAAAATACAGTTGAAGCACTCATGGCAGGCGATGAATATATCGTGGTCGGGGGCGCTAAAGAAAAACTGGGCGTGTTGGTGTCGCGTTTATCGCCAAGTACTTTATATAAAATGATTCGTAAAACCAAAGTGAAGTAATTTTTAATCAAAGTGACTTCAAAATAAAATAATAAAAACAAAAAGAAGGATGAGCCATGCGTTTAATAATGAAAGGTTTTTTTTTATCAGCGCGTGGCTTTTCGCTTTCTTAGGGATGACTCAAACGACATTTGCCAAATTACAAACAAACGATGATTCGTTGTGTAAACAACCTGAATATATTGAAAAGATTTTACGACAGCACACAAATACAACCACAGTGAATGAGGACTTTTTGGCTTGTGCAGATTTCCCCAATGTTCCTGAACAAACTTTAATTGCTTATGCTGAAACTCAGACAAAAGATGATCAACCTGTAGATGATTATCAGCTGACTTTTTTAACCGTAAATAGTAAAACGCAAAAGCTTCATTCAATCTATCACGTGAAAGAGCTTTTGCCTTCAGATGCAATTGAACTGCGTTCTATCCAATTAGATTTGGCGCCGTATCAAGTTTCTGAAAGCTTAAGGGCAATTGGTTTAAGAAGGAATTATGCAGGACGTTCAAGTGCCAATCCATTTTCGGCGCAAGTACTCGATTTATATGATTTACAACATAACAAGAAAATTTTAAACGGCTTAATCGTAGCGCGCTATCAGGCAGAAACCGATACACGTTGTAATGCCAAAGTAATAGAAAGCAAAGCTATTTTAATGATCTTGCGAAATACAACTCGACAATATTTTGATATGCAATTACGTGATCGTATTCAACATTATGAAATGTCGGGCGATTTAGAAAATTGCAAAGAAACTAAACGAGTGTCTACTCAACAGCGTTTCACTTTAAAATTTGATGGTCGGCAATATCAAATTCCTCAGCCTTATCGAGATCAGTATTTATACTAAATTCTTTACAAACGCTGAAAGATGTACTCAGCGTTTTGCAGAGAATTGACTAACGCTATTTTGAACCGCCGTTCCATAAGCAAAGACTTCGACCATGCCGCCTTGCATCCCCAATTCTGTGGTGCTTAAACGCAGCCCCATAATATGATTTGCGCCCATTTTTTCAGCTTCTAATTTTAAACGGACGATGGCTTCACGACGCGCCCGCTCGACAATACTTTCATAACTGGTCAAGCGCCCGCCAAAGAAGTTCTGAATATTGGCAATCACAAACTTAAAATAATCATGAGAAATGACCACATTGCTGTGTATCAATTGCCCAAAATTGGGACTGGTCTGGAAGCGGTTATTATCAATCTGAATATAACTTAAACGCAGTTCTTGCTCGGCTAAATATTTGAAATGTTTGCGTTCGTTGTGTCGCCCAAAACCAAAGCCTACGGCAAATAAAATCGCAAAGACAACAATTTGCAGAATTAAATTATCCATGTGATGTTATTCCTGTTCAATAATCTTTGCTTTAGTGTGATGCTGGAAATGGGTCTGGAAGTTTAGGAATATCTGCCTCGACCACCACTGCTGTACCATAAACAAACAATTCCGAAGCACCTTGAGCGATATTTGAAGTAGAAAAGCGAATCCCAACAATAGCATTGGCACCTAAACCACGTGCTTTAGCAATCATACGATCCATCGCTTCTTGGCGTGATTCTTCTAGTAATTCGGTATAAGCCGTTAATTCACCACCGACAATATTTTTGAGTCCTGCCAAGAAGTCACGCCCCACATGCTTACTGCGTACGGTGCTGCCATAGACCACATCAATTTGCCGTGAAATACGATGACCTGGTACAGATTCAAGATTACTAAGCAACATAAGATTCTAATATTTAAAAACAAGACGTATTGAAGATATGAAATGTGCTTGCAAAAAGCAATAAAAAAGCCCACCGAAGTGAGCTGATTTAGTCTTTATATCTGAGCTGTTAAGCAGCAAATTTAAGGTAGACGCAAAGACTTATTGCGCTTTACGTTCTGCCGATGATGCAGGTTGTGATGTGGCATCTGAAGTATTGGCTTTCACACCGCCACCCAAAGATTTATACAACTCCACCTGATTGTTCAAATTGGCTTGTTCCAACAACAATAAACCTTGTTCTGCTGCATAAGACGTACGCTGTGCATCCAACACGGTTAAATAGTTGTCAATGCCTGCGCGGAAGCGTGCATTAGATAATTTATAAGTGGTATTGGTCGCATCAACCAAGCGTTTTTGTGCCGCTAAACGATCACCAATATTTTGACGAACTGCCAAAGCATCATTCACTTCACGGAATGCAGACTGAATTGATTTTTCATAGTCAGCCAAAGCAATTTGTTGATCCGTTTCTGAAATTTTGATGTTGGCTTGGCGTGTGCCCCAATCAAAAATTGGCAAGTCGATGCTCGGGCCCACTGCCCAAACAAAACTGCCCGATTTAAACAAATCACTCAAGTCAGTTGATGCATAGCCTGCATTGCCCGTGAGGCTAATGCTTGGGAATAAACGTGCTTTTGCTGCACCAATATTGGCACCCGCAGCCGATAGTCGATACTCTGCAGTACGAATATCAGGACGGTTATTCAGCAAGTCACTTGGTAAGCCAGCGCCAATTGCGGTAGTTTTGGTAATGTGCGTCACACGCTGCGTTGGCAATAACGCACTTGGAACTTGTTCGCCCACCAACAAGTTCAGCAAGTTTTGTGCTTGCGCGACTTGGGTTTTGTAGTTGGCGACATCATTACGTGCAGTTTCAACTGAAATTTGTGCCTGACGGACAGGTAATTCACTATCAATGCCGACATCAAAACGCTTTTTGTTGAGGTTATAAGACTCAAGCTGTGTTTTTAAGGTTTGGTCTGCCAGTTTTAAATTGGCATTGGCAAAAGAATAGTTGAGCCATGCTTGCGCCACCTGACCAATCAAGGCAATTTGTGTGGCATCACGCGAGCTTTGAGTTGCCAAGAAGTTATCTAATGCATTGTCTTTTAAGCTGCGTACACGACCCCAAAAATCTAGTTCGTAGGCAGTTACACCTAAACCAACGTTATAGCGTGTGTGTGTGCCTAAAGCAGTACCTTGGTCTTGACGCAGTACGCCACCGCTAGCACCAATGGTAGGTAACTGGTTGTTTTCGGTAATTTGATAGGCTTGTTGGGCACGTTGGATATTCAGCGTCGCTGTGCGTAAATCACGGTTATTGTTCAATGCCATATCCAAAACTTGTAATAAGCGTTGATCGGCAAAGAAATCTTTATAACCTTGTTCAGCCACTGAAGTACCCGATGCAGCAGCAGTATAGCTGCTTGGAATACTTGCCTGAGCGACGGGCTCTGGCCCACGCATACTTTGACAGGCTGTCAAAGCAAGCGCGAGGGCAGAAACCGCAATACCACGGCCTGTATGCGACCATAAGTTTTGCATCACGATACATGCTCCTGATTATTTTGTTGTTTTGGTTTGTATTTAAAGATACTTCTAATCCAGACATAGAATACAGGAATAAAGAAGATCCCTAACAAGGTTGAGCTAATTACACCGCCCAAGACCCCATAACCGACTGAGTGTTGGCTACCTGCACCTGCACCAGATGAAAGAGCAAGAGGCAATACACCAAAACCGAAGGCAAGGGTGGTCATAATAATTGGACGTAAACGCATTTTTGCAGCATGCAAAGTGGCTTCAAATAGGTCTTCACCTTTTTCTTGTAGCTCTTTGGCAAATTCTACAATCAAAATGGCGTTTTTCGCAGACAAACCAATCACCGCAATAATTGCCACTTGGAAGTAAATGTTGTTGGATAGGTTCGGGTTTTTGAACAAGATCATGCCCCCGAAGGTGAGTAATAATGCCCCGACAATCCCTAACGGTACAACCAAAAGTACTGAGAATGGAATAGACCAGCTTTCATATAAGGCTGCCAAACACAGGAATACAATCAGTAAAGACAACGCATACAAGAACGGTGCTTGGTCGCCCGATTCACGTTCCTCTAGCGATAAGCCTGTCCATTCATAGTCAAAGCCATTTAAGCCCATAGACGGTAATTTAGCGACAATTTCTTCCATGGCTTGCATTGCTTCACCTGAGCTGACGCCCGGAGCAGGTGCACCCTGAATGTTCTTGGCAGATACGCCGTTATAGCGTTCTAAGCGCGGCGAACCATAAGTCCACTCACCTGTTGCAAAGGCAGAGAACGGTACCATTTCACCACGGTTATTACGCACATACCACTTGTTTAGGTCTTCAGGCATCATGCGTGAGTCTGATTCAGCTTGAACATAAACTTTTTTCACACGACCACGGTCAATAAAGTCATTGATGTACGAACCACCCCAAGCCATGCCCATCGTGCTGTTGATTTCAGCAATGCTGACACCTGCTGCACCTGCTTGCGCCTGATCAATCAGAATACGGTACTGTGGTGTATCTTCCTGACCATTTGGACGTACGCCCATTAAGCGAGGGTCTTTGGCTGCTTCACCCAAGACAATGTTACGTGCCATGGTGAGTTTTTCGTGACCATTACCTGCAGCATCTTTCAGCTGTAAGTTAAAGCCTGCACTCACACCCAATTCAGGCATTGCTGGCAGCTGTAATGGCATGATGTAGGTCGCATCTTTCACAATCATGTTCAGCGCCATACCACGTTGAATAATGGCACCCACTTGTGATTCAGGACTTGTACGTTCACTCCAGTCTTTTAACTTAATGAATGCCATACCAGCGTTCTGACCATCACCCGAGAACGAGAAGCCAGAAACACTAAACACCGACTGCACATGCTCTTTTTCATTTTCTCTGAAGAAGTTAGTCATGCTGGTCATGGTGGCTTCAGTACGTTCCAAAGTTGCATTTGGCGGCAGTTGTACCAATGTCATCACCACGCCCTGATCTTCATCAGGTAAGAACGATGATGGAAGTTTTTGGAACAACAGCACAATAATACCCAACACCACTGCATATAAAATTCCTGAGAAAATTTTGCTGTGGGTCATACGGTCTACACCGCCTTGATACTTGACCGAAATCTTATCAAAGCTACGGTTAAACCAACGGAAGAAACGGGCAAATACGCCGTTGCTTTCAGGTTTGTTTGGATCATGCTGTTTCAGAATGGTGGCACACAGGGCAGGGGTAAAGGTCAAAGCAACAACCAGTGACAGCACCATGGCAGTCACAAGGGTAATGGAGAATTGACGATAAATAACACCTGTCGTCCCACCAAAGAATGCCATAGGTACGAATACTGCAGACAATACCGATGTAATCCCGATCAGTGCGCCTGAAATCTGTTTCATCGACTTTTCAGTCGCCGCTACAGGGTCAAGATGTTCTTCGACCATGACACGTTCTACGTTTTCCACCACAACAATTGCGTCATCGACCAATAAACCGATCGCCAGTACCATGGCAAACATGGTCAGAGTGTTAATCGTGAAGCCAAACATATTGATCACGGCAAAAGTACCCAGTACCACCACAGGCACGGCCATAGTTGGAATAATGGTGGCACGCCAATTCTGTAAGAACAGGAACATCACAATAAAGACCAAAATGATCGCTTCAATTAATGTTTTAACAACACTCTTAATCGAAAGTTCAATAAATGGCGTGGTATCAAAGGCCAATTCATCCTTTAAACCTGTAGGGTAGTTTGGACGTAATTGTTTGAGGCGTTCTTCGACAGCTGCAGCAGTATCGAGGGCGTTAGCACCTGTAGACAATTTAATTGCGACACCGCCTGCAGGCTTACCGTTGTATTTAGAAATAAACTGATAGTTGTCTGCACCAAGTTCAATTCGTGCCACATCACCCAAGCGCACTTGAGCGCCCGAAGCGGTATTTTTTAGGAAAATATTGCTAAATTGTTCAGGTGTTTGCAGCAAGCTTTGCGCAGTAACCGTCGCATTCAAAGCTTGACCTTGAATTGAAGGTGCGCCGCCCAATTGACCTACCGCAACCTGTGCGTTTTGGGTGCGAATGGCTTGAGCAATATCACTTGGTGTGACTTGCAAACTTGCCATTTTGGCAGGATCCATCCAAATACGCATAGCGTATGAGCCACCAAAGACTTGCACTTCACCCACACCTGCAACACGGCTCAGCGGTTCAGAAATGTTAGAGTTAACATAGTCTTTAATGTCATCGGCAGAAAGGCTTTCATCAGGTGAGTAAAAAGCGAGAACCTGTAAGAAGCTTGCGCCTGATTTGGTGACTTTTACGCCCTGACGTTGCACATCATCAGGCAACAGCGCCGTAGCAGATTGTAATTTATTCTGTACTTGAACCTGTGCAATATCTGGGTCGATGCCTTGTTCAAAGTTTAATGTAATCGATGCAGAACCATTACCCGCACTGTTGGATGAAATATAGCGCAGTCCATCCAAGCCGTTCATTTGCTGTTCAATGATTTGTGTTACCGTGTTTTCCACAGTTTCAGCAGATGCACCCGGATAGGTTGCAGCAATGGTGACCGTTGGCGGTGCAATGGTCGGATATTGGGCAATTGGCATATTGGTGAGGGTAATAATCCCCGCCAACATGATCACCAATGAAATCACCCATGCAAAAATGGGGCGATGAATAAAAAAGTGAGCCATTAACGTCTACTCCTTATGTATTTGAAGTAGTTTTTGGTTCAGTGGCTTGGGCTTCTGAGGCTGGTTTTGCATCACCCGATTTTGCTGGTGCAGCAGGTGCGGCTTGTGGAGCAGCGCCTTGAGGTTGATACGGCTTAGCAACCACTTGCTGATCAGCTTTTACTTTAGCAACACCGTCTACAATCACTTTATCGCCGGTTTGCAGACCTTCAGTCACAATCCAGTTGCTGCCTTGCGTACCAACTGTGGTTACAGGGCGCGGTTCAACGATACCTTTAGCATTCACAATCATCGCCATTGCCTGACCAGTAGGTGTACGGCTAATCGCAGCTTGTGGAATTAAGATCGCGTTAGGAATTACACCTTGCACAATTTGCGCAGTGGCAAACATACCAGGCAACAATAAGTGATTTGAATTAGGGAACACGGCGCGTAATGTCACCGTGCCTGTTTCTGGGTTCACACTGGCATCAGAAAAAGCCAAACGACCTTCAACAGGGTAGTAGCTACCATCTTCAAGTTTTAACTTCACTTTGGTGTTGTTGCTGCTGTTTAAACTGCCCTGACTCAGTTGCTGACGTAAGCGAAGTAATTCTGCACTAGACTGATTGATGTCTACATAAATTGGATCTAAGCGCTGAATAGTCACTAAGGGTTCCGCTTGACTCGCCGTAACCAGTGCACCTGCAGTTACCGTAGAGCGGTTAGTTTGCCCTGAAATTGGTGCGCGTACAGTCGAATAACCTAAGTTAATTTCGGCATTTCGTACTTCTGCTTGAGTCGCAGCAACATCGGCTTCGGCAAGTTTGACCTGTGCCACAATGTCATCATATTCTTGTTTAGAAATGGCATTGCTACCCACCAGTTGGCGGTAACGACCTTCTTTAACCCGCAACACATTCAGTTGTGCTTGTTGACGGGTGAGTGCTGCACGGCTACTGTCTAAACTGGCACGGTTGGTGCGCGAGTCAATTTCATAAAGTGCCTGACCTTCGCGTACGTAGCTGCCTTCAGTAAATAAGCGTTTCAGAACCACACCACTCGTTTGTGGGCGAACTTCTGAAATTTCAAAGGCTGTGGTACGTCCTGACAGTTCTACAGACTGTTCCACACTTTGTGGCTGTGCCACTAGTACACCAACCTCAGTCGGTGGCATTTGCTGAGCTGCACCTGTTTGCTGTGCATCTTTTGGATCTTTGCTACAACCCACAAGCGCTAAACTTGTGGCTAATGCGCAAGCAGTCAGGGCGGGTGCCCAAAGCTTTGCAGACATCATTCTTTCACCTCTATTAGATTTTTATCTAAACTTATGTATTGGTTTGTCTTGCAGATAATGAGCGCAAAACAGATACCATAATGTGATCCAAATAAAACTTATGCTCCAACCAGAGAGGACATCTGAAGGATAGTGCACTCCCAAATACACACGGGAAATGCCCATCAGCAACATCCATAACCATGCACACACAGATAAATTTTTATGTGCTGGATGTTGCAAACTCAGGTAAATCACCAAACAACCTAAAGTTGCAGCATAAAAACTATGGCCACTAGGAAATGAATCGCCAAAAGTTTCCACCAAATGCAATGCTTCAGGCGGGCGGGGTCGCGCGAATAGGTATTTAAGCAGCCACGACAGCGCAATACTTACGACCAGTCCTACACTGATAAAAACAATTTTTGCGTATTTTTTATACCATGCCAAATAGAAACAGCATAGGCAGGTTAAAAATAATACAAATGGCAAGCCACCTAATACAGAAAGTGTGATTGCCAATTGATTCAAATGTGCGGTGCGTTGAGTACTTAAAAACTCCAAAATGGCAAAATCAAGCTGTTGCCAACTTGGAATATTTAGCACTATAACACTGATTATAAATAGTAAACCACCGAGATAAAGCAGTATTTTGGGCATGCTGAAATCCCTGAAAGTTTAACCGATTTACGCACGGTTCATGAATGGAATAAAGTGTACTAGTCAGTACACTTCATTTCAAGCCAATAAAACAAGAAGATTTTTTTTACTTGTTGTGCAGCTTACATCTACACTAAATTTTATCATTCTGATCAGTATTTGAGGAGGAATCATCACCTACAGTTATAGGTTGTTTTGGTGGCCAAAAGAAATCACTCGGACGGGTTAAAAAGTGAGTCATCACTAATTTTGCCAGAGGTTTCCACTGTTCAAAACGCACCCGACGCGCACGTAATGCCACGATAATGGTTAAACTAAAACTGACAAATAAGTTTGTTAAACCAATCAGCAGCACACCTAAAAATGACACAATAATCAGGCCAATTTCAGGTGAGCCATTAATATTCATTAAACCTTGAATAAAGTTGGCAGAAGCGAAGGCAATATGGCGAATATCAATAGGTAAACCCAAAATATATCCCAGTGTGGCGGTACTACCGAGCATAATCCCGAACAGGAAGTTACCTGCCAAAGCCCCTAAGTTTCGTTCTATATAGGTGGCAAATGTATTGAGACGTTCTTGTCCGAGTAACTTTTTTAAATGCAGATGGGCTTTTAGGCGTGGCCCGACTTTACGGTATACGGCCATGTTATCAAAATAACCCGCAATCAAACCAGACAGAAATAAAAATACCCCGGCAATAGCGGCATGCGGAATGGCAAGTGACGTAAATGGATTCAAGTCGTGTAGCAAATGGGATGCTTTGGTGTGTGACATCAACGGTTCATGCAATATGGCATCCCAACTAAACGCAATTAAGGCCGCAACTGGAATCGCAATCGAAATATTGCCCAAAATGGCGACGAATTGCGTACGGATAATATTAATAATTAAGGCAGCAAGTTCGGCTATTTGCGCCATCTTAGAGCCTTTGCGGTGTTGAACCGTCGAGGCTAGTGCTGCTGCAGTCATCGCGGGTTGTTTAGTGGCAACGGTAAAGTGCAAGACATGAATTAGCATAAAACCAAATGAATAAATCATGCTGTTGATGATAGCCTGCATCATCGGGGCAAGGACTAAACGCGAGGCGAGAGTTTTTAAAGTCGCCATCATGGCGATTAAAACACCTGCACCTGCTGCAGCTTTATACATGCTCCAAAAGCCATCTTTATCGGTACTTACATAATGCTCACCCGTTTTACTAGCATTTTCAGTGACTTGTAAGGCAATTAACTCACTATTTTCTGCAAGCAATGAGCGTACACTGCGTTCGCTATACAACGCCGAAGTTACATCTACCAGTAATTGTCCTGCCGAAACATAAGCAACTTTGTCTTGCGCCACGATTAAATTTAGCAACAGTTCAATCCGCTCTAAACATTGTTCCAGTAAAGACAATAAATAGGTCAGGCTGATACTGACGCCAGTACGTTTAGTCGCACGACGAATTTTACTGCTGACATCATGACATTGGTCAATCATTACCAAAGCTTGAGAGGCATCGGGTGGTTGAATGGCACTGATTTGATCGTGTTGCTGATCGGCAACTTTATAAAGCTGAATAAATTCGTTGATTTCACGGTTTTGTGCCAAAAAAGGTGAATCATATTCACTCAGTTCAGGGTAGGCATTAATAAATTCAGGATACAAACCAATGCCACTGACCCGATACGACAACACTGTCAGGGCTTTAATAATTTCACTGCGGATCAGGCGTTTTTGCGTTTGTCCACCATGTCCGCGATTCAGCAAAGTAAACAATTGCTGCCATTCGGCATCTTCAATATTGTCGAGCCAGTATTTGTCACTGCGTAGTGGAAAAACCCGACGGACTAAATCTTGCAGTTGGCTTTCATCATGAATCAGCGGTAAAAAATGTGCGCCTAAACGTTGAAATAACTGATTCCAAAAGCCATCGAGCGATAAAATACCCGTGTCGGCAAATAAACTGGTTTGTTTGTATTGATTGATTAGACGTAAAACAAAATGTTGCAAGGTTGAGCTGGCATCAGGCGTTAGCAGAAGTGCTTGCAAAAAAGCCTGAAACTTTTCATGGGTTTCTTCTAAATCTTGAGTGTCACTTGGACGGATACGATTGACCAGTTCAATCAGCAGACTTTCATCCAGAACAGCTTTGGGTGTATCTAGCTGTTCTTGCATTTTTCTAAGTAAATCGTTGAGTTTTATATGCATAAGTTGCTTAAATTATTGAATGCGATGTAAAGCCATTAAGGCTAAATTCTTTAAAGCCTGACGAGACTCTGAATCTGGTAATGCTTCTAAAGCGTTAATTGCGGCTTTAGTTTCTTCTGTGGCACGTTGGCGGCAATAGTCGAGAGCGCCAGAGGACTGCACAATGGCAATGACCTGATCGAGGTCTGAAGTACCACCTGTCGCAATACTGCGACGAATAATTTGATGTTGTTCGCCAGTGGTATTTCTTAATGCAGAGATTAAAGGCAAAGTGGGTTTGCCTTCCATTAAATCATCACCAATATTTTTACCTAATGTTTCAGCGTCTGACGTGTAATCTAAAATATCATCAATAATTTGGAAGGCATTGCCAAAGTGTCCTGCAAATAAGCGCAACGGCTCACGGTACTGTGGCGTGCCTGTTAAAATTGCTGCACCTTCGGTGGCAAGTTCAAATAAACGTGAAGTTTTGCCGTGAATAATGTCTAAATAAATTTGTTCTGTTGTGTCAGGTTGATGCTGTGCCTGTAATTGTAAAACTTCACCTTCGGCAATTTCACAAGTGCCCGTTGAAAAGTCTTTCAGCAACACCAAATCGTTTAAGTCGACCAATAGGTCAAAGGCGCGGGAAATTAAAAAGTCACCGACTAAAACTGCTGTTTGGTTATTCCAAGTTGCATTGGCAGTAGGCCGACCACGACGTAAGCCAGACTCATCCACCACATCATCATGTACCAAAGTTGCTGTATGTAGCATTTCAATGATCGCAGCCAGTTTGCGTTGACGTTCTAAATCTTCTGCGCCACAAGCTTTTGCCGCAAGTAGACACATAATTGGACGCATCCGCTTACCGCCAGCTTCGACCACATGCTTGCTGACTGCCATCACCAACGCGACTTTAGAGGTAATCCCTTCATTAATAAATGTATCCATCGCAGCAAAATCAGAAGCAACAGGGGCGAGAATGTCTTGCTTAAAGTCGATGGTCATGTGAAGAGAAACCTCAATAATATTGAATGACAACTTAGTTGAATCAGTTGTAACTTATGTTACAGCCAAGAAAACTGCTTAAGTCTGCGAAAATAACGCAATGAATGCAATAGTTAGGCAACTGCCAAATGCTGTAATTGTTAATTCTACTAGAAAATGAAGTCAATAACTTTGTGGGTAAATTCAGTTATTTGCTCAAGTTGGGCCTGATTTTAACAAGCACAGCAGTTTACGCCAACACAATCTGTCTATATTGATTGATCCATTGAATATGGATGAGGCTACAAAAGTCATTTACGCGGCTGGGTATTAAACAATCAACCTTGTTGTGCAATAATTGCCGTAAATGGCTTGTTGTTTGTGCGAATATCGCTTAAAATCCTTGCCCTTGAATAACCCCCAGTGGCGTTCGTTTTAAGATCGATATATCCCTTTATCGGCACGACGACACGGGCATGTTTGGAGTACATTATGTACGCAGTAATCCAAAGCGGTGGTAAACAGCACCGTGTTGTTGAGGGTGAAACCCTTAAAGTTGAATTATTGAAAGCTGAAACTGGCGCAACTATTACGTTTGATGACGTATTAATGGTTGTAAACGGTGACAACGTTCAAATCGGTGCTCCAGTTGTTGCTGGCGCTAAAGTAACTGCAGAAGTGGTTGGTCATGGTCGTCACGACAAAATCCGTATTGTTAAAATGCGTCGTCGTAAACACTACCGTAAGCAACAAGGTCACCGTCAATGGTTTACCGAGTTGAAAATTACTGGTATTGCAGGCTAATCACTAGGAGTAAATAGACATGGCAACTAAAAAAGCCGGTGGATCGACTAAGAACGGTCGTGATTCGAATCCTAAGATGTTAGGTGTTAAAGTTTACGGTGGTCAAACTGTAACTGCTGGTAACATCATCGTTCGTCAACGTGGTACAGAATTCCACGCTGGTGCAAACGTAGGTATGGGCCGTGACCATACTTTATTTGCTACTGCTGACGGCGTAGTAAAATTCGAAGTGAAAGGTCAATTTGGCCGTCGCTACGTATCTGTTGAAGCGTAAGCTGAAATAGTGAAAAAACCCACAAGTGATTGTGGGTTTTTTTATGCTTGTATGATGGAAAATTAGGGTCAAAGGATAACTTTTAGTTCTTCATCATGATGGATAAATTTCTACATTTTATATTAATAAGCATACAAAACTTCTTATTTTCTATCATATTAGCGCCAGAAATTGGTTTAAGATGGGACATCCAAAACATTGCGATTGAGCAAATATAAAAAGGTGAATCTATGAATATGCTTCGTAAAACGATGTGTGCTGTGGCATTGGGTGCAACCACTTTAGCGCCAATCATGAGTACTACAGTGTTTGCTGCGCCAGTGGCAGCATCGGAGCAACAAGCGACAGCAAACCTTGTTAAACAATTGAATGGTATTAAAAGTTTTACCGCCAATTTTGAGCAAACCACAAAAGTTAGCAACAATGGCAAGGCTTTGCCAAACCGTGGTTTATCGGCACAGCACATGAACCAGAATTTTAAAGGGGTTATGAAAGTTGAGCGTCCGGGTAAATTCTTTTGGGAAACCACCAGTCCAGCCAAACAAACAATTGTGACTACGGGTAAAACCGTATGGATTTATGACCCAGACTTACAACAAGCTGTACGCCAAAGCCTAGATGATCAAGTGGCAAATACGCCTGCGTTGTTGCTTTCGGGCAATACCAATCAAATCATGCAGTCGTATCGTGTGACCCAGCCGAATAAGTCAAAGACTTATTACACCTTATACCCAAAAAGTGATGATGGCGTATTTCAGAGTTTAACCATTAGTTTTGGTGCGCGTAACGCGCCAACCTTAATGATTTTACAGGACTCATTGGGACAAACCACGCATGTGCGCTTTAATAATGTAAAAGTCAATGCGGCGATACCAGCCTCAACTTTTAATTTTACTCCACCAAAAGGCACGGACATTATTGATCAATAATTGAATGTTTTCATACATTCTTTTAAAAGCATAATTTGTTATTCCTTATCCTAGCCTTCTCCCACAGGGAGAAGGCTCTTTTAATCCCAATTTGGTTTATCGCTCATAATTTTTAGCTTATGAAAGGACTCTGATGTCAATTTTACATAATAAAAAGTTTGTAAATCAGCAAAACACCGCGAATGGTGAGGTATCTGGCTCAACAGTTTTTTACTATAAACAAGTAGGGGAAACAATTGAAGCTACTTATTCTGGCGGAAGTATTAGGCAAGGGCATCTGTTGGGAGTCATGACTTCAGTAGATACATTTAGTATGGTTTATCATCATGTCAATCAGTTAGATGAACTACGTATTGGTCAATGCAACTCAACTATCATTTTGGATGAAAACGGAAAAATCAAATTGCTTGAACGTTGGCAATGGTTAAATGGTGATTGTTCAACAGGTGAGTCTGTACTTGTAGAAATTTAATCCGATTATTTAGGTTTTAATCATAGATTTTTAGTTGAAGCATTTTCAATACAGCGGAAATTTATTTGAATATTCTTCCTGAGAAATCCACAATTTCTGTGGATAAATCTCGGGATAATTCATATTTTGCAGTATGCGGGATATAGATTGAGTCATCACAGATCATTATTTTATATTAAGGATTTGTTGTCAAAATTTTGATTTATAATGAAAAAATAAAAATAATCACGCAAAAATTTGAGTAGTAATTTTAAACAGTTTTATCCACCGATTATTCCGTTACACAACTGCTCTAGGATTGAACAGCAAGAGTTATCTATAGTCTTGACTAATTCAATTGAACCAATTTTATCGCAAGATTTGTGCAGGCTTGCATTTCAAATCATTAGACTTTGTGAATCGTGGCTGAGGGGAATTTAATGCAATATTTAAAATCACAGGTGTTTTTGGGTGCTGTCGCTTTAAGTTCAGTATTGCTATTGACTGCATGTCAGCCAAAGAGTGAGGCAACTTCTAAAACCGAAGCAGAGCAAGCTGCGCCTGCATCTATCGCAGCTGATATTCCTGTGATTCAAGCTAAAGTGGTGGCGCTTAAATTGCCACAACAGCAAATTTGTGATGAAGGTGGTTGTACTGCTTACGATATTCAGACGGTAAAAACCAATGTGGCGTGGATTGATGAATATTTTATGCAGCGCTTGCAAAAGGCAGACCCAATTGCATTTTCAAAAGCTGCGGCATCAACTGAAACGCCAAAGGTAGAAGAAACTGATCCTATGCGGCTGAGTCAGAGTTCAAGCTATGTGCGATATATCGGGCAACATGCCAATTTAGCGACGTTTAGTTTGCAAAGCTACAGTTACCCTGCGGGTGCAGCACATGGTATTCATCACCAAGAATTTGTGACTTTTGATTTAAAACAGAAAAAGCGTTTGGCGTTGCAAGATATTATGCTGCCCAATACGGAAGCCAAAATGACAGAAGAATTATTTAACCATAATTATAACTGGCTAGATGAACATGATATTTCCCGTGAAAAGTTTAAACTGAGCGATAATTTTTATTATGGCGCCAATGGTTTGGTCTTTGTCTACCCGTTGTATGAATTGGCATCTTATGCAGAAGGTATGCCTGAGTTGATTCTGCCTTACTACGCGACAGAAAAATTAATAAAGTCTGAATATTTGCCAAGTTTGCCGCAGTATCCTAGCCAATAAAATTGCACAAAAATACGCACAGATTGCTGTAATAAGGTGCAGCCGTGAATCAGGTTACTGTATTTTTTAACCCGAAGCGCTTACACTATAGCCAGTTTTTTTCTTATTCCAAGATTGGCTATGATTGACCCGAAATTACTCAGAAATAATATTGAGGCTGTAAATTTAGCCTTGGCAAAACGTGGTGTGCAATTAGATGTGGCAGAGTGGGCAGCACTTGAAGCACGTCGTAAAGAATTGCAATCTAAAACCGAAGCATTACAGGCAGAGCGTAATTCGGGCGCAAAACAAGTCGGTCAGATTAAAAAAGCAGGTGGTGATGCTTCTGAAATTATGGCTCGCATGGCTGCTATTGGCGATGAAATCAAAGCCGCTGAAGTGGCTTTGGCAGAGTTACAAGATGAGTTAGAAGCTAAATCATTGTCTATTCCAAACTTGCCAGATGAGTCTGTGCCTGAAGGTAAAGACGAAGCTGATAATGTAGAAGTATTGAAATGGGGCACACCACGCCAGTTTGATTTTGAAATTAAAGATCATACCGACCTTGGCGAAATGATGGGTGGTTTGGAATTTGAAACTGCAACCAAATTAACAGGTTCTCGTTTTAGCGTTCTGAAAGGGCCATTGGCGCGTTTACAACGTGCGATTACACAGTTCATGTTAGATACGCATACTGTTCAAAATGGTTATACCGAAGCGTATGTACCGTATTTGGTCAATGCAGATTCATTACGTGGTACTGGTCAGCTGCCTAAATTTGAAGAAGATTTGTTCAAGCTACAAGGTGAAAAAGAATACTATCTAATTCCAACTGCCGAAGTTCCAGTAACCAACTTTGTGCGTGATGAAATCATTGATCCTGAACGCTTGCCATTAAAATATGCCGCTCATACCCCTTGTTTCCGCAGCGAAGCAGGTTCTTATGGTCGCGATACTCGTGGTTTAATCCGCCAACACCAATTTGATAAAGTCGAAATGGTGCAGATTGTAAAACCAGAAACCTCAATGCAGGCTTTAGAAGAATTGACTGGACATGCAGAAGGTATTTTGCAGGCACTTGGTTTACCGTACCGTAAAATTATTCTATGTGGTGGCGATATGGGCTTTGGCGCAACCAAAACCTATGACTTAGAAGTTTGGGTGCCAAGTCAAAACACTTACCGTGAAATTTCATCATGCTCAAACATGGGGGATTTCCAAGCGCGTCGTATGAAAGCACGCTACCGTGCCGACCAAAAGAAAACTGAATTTGTGCATACATTAAACGGTTCAGGTTTGGCGGTAGGACGTACTTTATTGGCTGTTATGGAAAACTATCAACGTGCCGATGGTTCGATTGAAATTCCTGCAGTATTACGTCCGTACATGGGCGGTTTAGAGTTTATTGACTAAGTTGAGTGCAGGTCGACTTAGGATGAAATTGCTTACAATCAGATTTAAATATTGAGGTTTAGTGTGGATATTTTTCCAATCTCGTTAAAGTTGCAGCAGCAACCTTGTCTGATTGTGGGCGGTGGGCATATTGCTTATCGCAAAGCGGTGTTACTGGCTAAAGCGGGCGCAAAAGTTGATGTGCTTGCCCCTGAAATTGATGTCAATTTATTGCAACTGGTGCAACAAAGTCAGGGGCAGTATGTACAGGATGTTTTTAGTCCATCTACTGCGTTACGTCACTATTGTTTGGTGATTGCTGCAACGGATAACAATTTGGTCAATCAGCAAGTTTTTGCAGCTTGCGAAGCCGAAAATGTGCTGGTCAATAGTGTTGATGATCCACCACATTGCCGTTTTATGGTGCCTGCCATCATTGACCGTTCGCCTTTGGTGATTTCAGTCGCGAGTAATGGCACATCGCCTGTATTGTCACGTCAAATTCGTACACAACTGGAAAGTACCATTCCGCATGGTATGGGCAAACTGGCAGAGTTTTCAGGTCAGTGGCGTGCCGCAGTAAAACAGAAAATTGTAAATCCAGATGAGCGCCGTATTTTTTGGGAGGAGCTATATGCCAGTCCTCTTAAAGAACAGGTGTTCAACGACAATCTTGACGCTGCAAACCAAAGTATCCAACAGGCTTTAGCGGAATGGCAAACACCGAAAGGCGAGGTGTATTTGGTTGGTGCAGGGCCAGGTGATCCTGAGTTACTGACCTTAAAAGCCTTGCGTTTAATGCAGCAAGCCGATGTGGTGATTTATGATCGTTTGGTGTCTGCACCTATTTTAGAATTGTGTCGCCGTGATGCCGAAAAAGTCTATGTCGGAAAAGCACGTTCTAACCATGCTGTACCGCAAGAAGGCATCAATGCATTATTGGTGAAATATGCACAAGCAGGTAAGCGAGTTTGCCGTTTAAAAGGTGGCGATCCGTTTATTTTTGGGCGTGGCGGTGAAGAAATTCAAGAATTGTATGAAGCAGGTGTGTCATTTCAGGTCGTACCGGGCATCACCGCAGCCTCGGGCTGTTCGGCTTATGCAGGCATTCCACTGACTCATCGAGATTATGCGCAAAGTGTGCGTTTCCTTACTGGGCATTTAAAAGAAGGTTCGCCTGAATTGCCGTGGTCAGAATTGGTGTATGAACACCAGACTTTGGTGCTGTATATGGGCTTGGTTGGCTTAGAAAGCATTTGTGAAAAACTGATTGCACATGGACAACGGGCGGATATGCCTGTCGCCTTAATTTCTAAAGGCACGACCCCTGAACAAAAAGTGGTGGTGGGGACGTTGGCGGATATTGCCAGTAAAGTCGCACAGCACCACATTCAGGCGCCTACCTTGACCATTATTGGTGAAGTGGTCAATTTACGTGAACAGTTGAAATGGTAATGAATCTCCCCCAACCCCTCTTTTAAAAAGAGGGGAGTTCCTACATTTTCTAAAGGGAGCTGGGGAGGGATTGTGAAAAGTAGAGAAAATTTGTGATCCACGTTGTTTTATATGAGCCTGAAATTCCAGCCAATACAGGAAATATCATTCGTTTGTGTGCCAATACAGGTGCGCAATTGCATTTGATTAAGCCATTGGGTTTTGAGCTGGATGATAAAAAGCTGAAACGTGCAGGTTTGGATTATCACGAATGGGCACGTATGCAAATTTGGGACAATCTTGAGCAATGCTTGGCTAATTTAGACAGCAAAGGCGTGGGGTTGGATGCGATTTATCCATTAACCACCAAAGGCACAGAAACACCACATACTTCGGATTTAAACCGACCTGTTGCCTTGTTGATGGGGCCTGAAACACGTGGTTTGCCAGAAGCAGTACGCATGTTGTTTCCGCAGCAGCACTGGATTCGTTTACCCATGGCAGAAAACTCACGCAGTTTAAACTTGTCTAATGCAACGGCTGTGATTGTGTATGAGGCATGGCGTCAGCAAGGTTTTAAAGCATTGCTCTAATTTGAGCATCAATTCATTTCAAATTTAATGCGATCTTTAGCATCAATGCGTACAATTGATAGATAAAAAGCTGAGACAAAACTGTACTCAGCTTTTTTGTTTTCGCTATTTTGCTGATTTAACGCTGCAATCCATTTGAGGCATAAGAAAAGGCGCATAAAGCGCCTGATCTTAAAGTTGTGATGCTATTTGTCTTAGCGATCATCAAACTCATTGTGCTGCGGAGCAGGGTGTTTAAAGCCTTTGGTTTTATAACCGAGGTATAAAACCCCAAACATTGCCCACCATAAGCCATACTTCAATGAAGTTTCATCGACTTCGAGCCATAAAGCAAAGACTGCAATAAAGCCGCACAACGGTACGATCACAAAATTGAGAAGGTCTTTAAAGCCTTTGGTACGACCATCACGTAGCGCGTAACGTGAAATCACCGATAAATTCACAAAGCTAAATGCGGTGAGGGCACCAAAACTGATTAATGAAATGACAAAATCCAAGTTCATAAAACCAGCAGTTAACGCCACAGCACCTACAATTAAAATATTGTATGAAGGTGTATAGCTACGTGGGCTGATATGACCAAAGATTTTTTTGTTAATCACGCCATCACGACCCATCACGTACATTAAACGCGAAACGCCTGCATGAGCCGAAATACCAGATGCCATTACCGTTACAATAGCAAAGGCAAGCACATAAGACTGGAACAGCGAGCCGCCGACCAAGAGCAGAATTTCTGGCTGCGTTTCTGCAATATTTTTAAAGTAGCTGCCTGGTTCATTCGGGAAGAAAATCTGCATGAAATAGGTGCTGACAATAAAAATCACACCCGCAATCAGCGCAGTTAAGAACATTGCCTTCGGTAAGGTTTTTTCAGTGTCTTTGGTTTCTTCTGCAAGCGAGCTGAGTGAGTCAAAACCTGTAAATGAAAAGCAGAGTAGGGTTGCACCTGTAATCAATGCGCCTACCGAAGTCAGTTCATTCCAGAAAGGTTCTAAGCTCCATAACTGATAGCGTTGCTCGGCAGTGATTGGACCATCGGCATTGAAACCTGCCTGAAGTTTGGTGTACATCATCCATGTAAATACGCCAATGACCACCAACTGTACCAAAACGATCATACTGTTAAAGTTGGCGACAAAACGCGCACCACGCAAGTTGACACCCGTCATAAATGCCGTGAGTACCACTACCCAAATCCAGTGATTCACATCAGGGAATAAGGCTTCCAGATAAATCACCGCCAAGATGATGTTGACCATTGGCGAGAGTAAATAATCTAGCCAAGATGACCAACCCACCATAAAACCAACGTTGGGGTGAATCGATTTTTGTGCATAGGTATACGCCGACCCAGAAGAAGGATAACGACGAATCATATGACCATAACTTAAAGAAGTTAAAAGAATGGCAACCAGTGCAAAAATATAAGATGTGGGTACGTGAAAATGACTTTCTTCCGATACTAAGCCGAAAGTGTCGAATAACGTCATCGGTTGAATGTAGGCTAAACCAATAATAATAATGTGCCAGAGTCCTAGCGTTTTTTGCAGTTTAGCTGCCGATTGAGTCCCAGAGATATTTGTCAACGGCGTTATCCTCTTAATCGTTGATCAAGGATCAGTCATGTTTGTTCAGGATTGTTTGAGACGAACAATCCCCCCTACATAAAAAGTAAAAACGCGCCAATCTACTCCATAATGACGCGCCTTGTCAGTATCTTTGCTTTCTTTTTTAGCAGAAAAAACGCCATATTGATGAAAAAACATCAGACGCAGCAGTCTACCAATGAAAAGCCCGATGTTTAGAAAAACATCAGGCTAGATTTTCGGCTATGTTCGCCTATTTTGTAGGAATTACCAAGCCTTTTTTAAGATAGCTTTGAGTTCTTCTAAATTGGCTTCTTTTGGGTTGTAAATAATCGAACCATCGTTCAGGGCTTTTTCAGCGACTTCATCTAATTGTGCTTCGCTGACTTTACCAGTTTCTTGTAAAGTGCGTGGCAATTTGGTCAGTGCATATAAGCGGTCACGAATAGCTAAGAGTGTCGCAATGGTTTTATCGGCACGTAAATGTGCAGGGGTTTGCGCATAGACGTCTGCGCCTGCCAACGGTAATAGCAGCTCGGCAATTTTATCGGCATTGACGTCTTTGTTGTATTCCAACACGTATGGCAAGAATAAATTCATGCACAGTCCATGTGGCAAATGTGCCACAGCACCCAACGCATGACCTAGGGAATGCACTAAACCAACCATGGAATTTGAAAATGCAATGCCCGCCATAGTAGATGCTTGTGCCAATTCCAAACGGCCTTGTTCATCGCTTGGGTTGTCTAATACATTGAACAGGTTATTGCTGATTTTTTTAATTGCTGCAGTGGCATAAGCATCAGAAATTGGGTTGGCTGCCATGCAACTATAAGCCTCAATGGCGTGCGTCATGGCATCCATAGCCGTCATTGCTGTTAAATGTGGTGGCAAAGTTTGCGTCATACGCGGGTCTAAAATGGCTGCATGTGGCATTAAGTAATACGATGCAAATGGCATTTTGACGTTCTTTTCTGTGTCGGATACCACCGCAACCATAGTCACTTCTGAACCTGTGCCTGATGTGGTTGGAATCACAAAAAAAGGTTTCAGTGGGCGTGGTAAGTTATGCGCACCTGAATATTGCAATAAGTCATCACCGCCCTCGCTGACTAAAATATTGGTGGCTTTAGAAGTGTCAATGACTGAACCGCCACCCACCGCGATAATGGCATCACAGTTATTTTCACGGTACAACTGTGCCGCACGACGCACTGTTGCCACACTTGAATCTTGCGGGACATCATCAAAAACATAGCCAATCACGGCATCGGTAGATTCAAAAGCCGCTTCAATCGGTGCAAGCAAATTGTTGGAACGCACACCTTTGTCGGTAATGATCATTGGACGCTGCGAACCGAGTGTCGCCAATTCAAACGGAATATGTTCAAGCGCTGCATGACCTGCAATGACTTTGACTGGGCAAAAAAATTCGTAATAAGGCTTCGCCATGTTATGCACTCCGTTTGAAATAAGATTGGGCAACTTTTAGATAGATATTGGCTGCACCTGATAGTTTTTCTTTTAAGCTGAGTTCAGTCGGATATTGTTTTACCGCCAGTTCTGCCAGTAATTTAGGCAAGATCAGTGCTTCCATTTTATTCAGGCAACGTACCAAGCGAATTGCATAAGACACATCACCATCAGCAATCATGCGGTCATGCGCAAAGGCCTGTGCGGTACTTTCCTGAAATGAAAACACTAAAAATGCATGATTTAAGTGTTTGAAGGTAATGGTTAAATCGGGTTTTTGTGCCGTATTCTGTAACAGTTCTAATTGATGATCTGCAGTGACTTTGGCAACAAAGGCTGGACCATTCGGAAAAACTTTCATAGACAACACAAAGTTGCTGGGGAATTTTGCAACTTCCTGTTTAATTTCTTCATCGACCTGACTTGCCATGACTAAACCTCTGCCAATCACATCCATCATGAGTTTGACATAGGCCAGTTGCAAAGCGGGTTTCACAGATTTAGTTGAAATCACGCGCTGAATCCCTGTGTTATAAATCATTATTTAGAGTAAATACTCTATTTTATTTCTTATTGAAAAGAAAGCCATTTATACGTGAATGACTTGAACGTCATTAAAGTAACCGCTGTTTTGTAAAGTTTCAATGATATCTGCGCAGAAGTTTTCAAAATGTGGATAGTCATTGACTAAATCCATCACACGTACCATTTCCAAACCTGCATAGCCGCAAGGGTTGATACTTT
This sequence comes from Acinetobacter sp. Swhac1, assembly GCF_013390985.1. NCBI lineage: Bacteria > Pseudomonadati > Pseudomonadota > Gammaproteobacteria > Moraxellales > Moraxellaceae > Acinetobacter > Acinetobacter sp. Swhac1. The sequence goes on from NZ_JACASN010000021.1 coordinate 50,526, forward strand.
GAAAACCAGTCAAGTCACAATCAATATTAAGGGCTAAACCATGATAACTACGGCCTTTACGAATTTTAAAACCAAGTGAGCCAATTTTCCGTTCATTGACATATACCCCTGGTGCATCGGCTTTGGCATAGGCTTCAATGCCGTATTTTTTAAGCAGCTCAATCATCAAGTTTTCAGCATAAGATACCAAAGTACGAACATTCCAGCCTAAACGGTTCAGGTCAAACATGAAGTAGGCGACCAATTGGCCTGGGCCATGCCATGTGACTTGACCACCACGATCAGTCTGTACCACAGGAATATCTGTCGCCATTAAAATATGTTCGGCTTTGCCTGCTTGCCCTTGGGTCAGTACATTCGGATGTTGCAAAATCCAGAGTTGGTCAGGGCTGTCTGCATCACGTTGTTCAGTCCAGTCTTTCATTTCCTGAAAGCGAGCTTGATAGTCAGTCAGGTCATGATATTGACGAATAATCAGGTTTGGCCGTTGTGCAGTATCCACAGTGATGCAGTCCTATCCATAAAAGCAAGAAATTGATTTTATTATACGAAAATGTGGCGGCTGTAGGGGATTTGTGGATTGAATAAGATTTTGGCAGCGCAGAAACAAAAAACACGCCCGAAAGCGTGTTATTTGAAAATCAATCTACAAAATTACAATGCAGTTTTAATCAGTGGGCAAGCTGCCAAATCTGCATAAATGGCATGCACTTGTTCCAATTCTTCAAAACGCAATTGTGCTGTAATTGAATGATACTTGCCTGTGCGTGATGGGGTAATGCTGATGCTTTGTGCATCAAACTCAGGGAAGTGCTTCACTAAAATTTCAAGCACAGCAATACGCAGTTCATCACCCGCGTCACCAATGAGTTTAATTGGGTAATCCATTGGAAACACCCAAAGATGCTCTTGTAGTTCACGAGATGGGGTACGGTTGAATAACGTCATAAGCGTGTGTCTCTATCTCTATATCAAACGCCTGCATAGGGCAGGCGTTTTTTGTCTTGTTGAATAAATGAGGCTGAATTTAAAAATTTCAATAGCTCATTTATGCAGCAATCTTAGTCATTTTCCAAGAACGAGCGTAAGTGTTCAGAACGAGAAGGGTGACGAAGTTTACGTAAGGCTTTGGCTTCAATCTGACGGATACGTTCACGGGTCACATCAAACTGCTTCCCAACTTCTTCCAAAGTATGATCGGTTGGCATATCAATACCAAAACGCATTTTCAGAACTTTGGCTTCACGTTCAGTCAAGTTTTCAAGCACTTCACGGGTCGCTTCTTTTAAGCCTTCAGAGGTTGCCGCATCAACAGGTGAGGTGATGTTGCTGTCCTCAATGAAGTCACCCAAATGTGAATCTTCATCATCACCAATTGGCGTTTCCATAGAAATCGGCTCTTTGGCAATTTTCAGAACTTTACGAACTTTAACTTCATCCATTTCCAAGCGTTCGCCTAATTCTTCTGGAGTCGGTTCACGACCCATTTCCTGAAGCAATTGACGCGATACACGGTTGATCTTGTTAATGGTTTCGATCATGTGTACTGGAATACGAATGGTACGCGCTTGGTCGGCAATAGAACGGGTAATCGCCTGACGAATCCACCATGTTGCATAAGTCGAGAACTTATAACCACGACGGTATTCGAACTTGTCTACCGCTTTCATCAAGCCGATGTTACCTTCCTGAATCAAGTCTAGGAATTGTAAACCACGGTTGGTGTATTTTTTTGCAATCGAAATAACCAGACGCAAGTTGGCTTCAACCATTTCTTTTTTCGCACGACGGGCTTTGGCTTCGCCTACTGCCATACGCTTAGAAATTTCTTTGATGCCTTTAACATCTAAGCCTAACTCTTTTTCAATGTCGGCAATTTTTTGTTGGAACGCCAAAATATCTGGACGTACTTTTTCCAAATAGCCTTTTTGGTCGGCAGGTGCTTTGGCAATGTGCTCGTCTAACCAAGCAAAGTTAGATTCCTGGCCTGGGAATGAGGTACGGAATTGAGTACGATCCATACGACCACGACGCACCGCATAACGCATCACTTCACGTTCAGCAGTACGAATTTGTTCATGTGTACCACGAATCATTTCCGAAATAATATCGAATAAACGTGGCGTAAATTTAAACATCATGAATACAGTCGCTAAAGCTTCTAAAGCCTCTTGAGCTTCGGCACTTTCACGACCATGTTTTTCAATGGCAGCAATTTTTGCAAGATAAGCCTGTTCCAATTCACCAAAACGCATTCTTGCAATTTCTGGGTCTGGACCTGAATCTGCTTCAGATTCTTCTTCGGCTTCAGCTTCTTCTTCCTCATCGTCATCATCAAGTTTGACGTCTTTGGTTGGTTTGTTGCTGGTGTCTTCTTCTTTGTCTAAATCGGCTTCGTCTTCTAAAACTTCTGGAATTTCTTCATCGGTTTCAGGGTCTAAATAACCTGATAAAATATCGGCAAGGCGGCGTTCACCTGCTTCATAATCTTTATATTCTTGCAGTACCACTTGCACTGCGTTTGGCCAGTAGGCAATCGAGTGAAGTACATCGCGAATCCCTTCTTCAATACGTTTCGCAATGCTAATTTCACCTTCACGCGTTAACAGCTCAACCGTACCCATTTCACGCATATACATACGCACAGGGTCTGTGGTGCGACCAGGCTCATTTTCTACAGAGGCAAGTACCGCTGCAGCTTCTTCTTCAGCAACTTCGTCGGCAGCTTCCGCATTATCCTCGAACATTGCATCATCAGATTCAGGCGCACGTTCATGCACAGGAATACCGACGTCTTGAAGCATTTGAATAATGTCTTCAATCTGCTCGCTTTCTGTGATTGAGTCCGGGAGATGATCGTTAACCTCAGCGTAAGTTAGGTAACCTTGCTCTTTGCCTCGGCTAATCAGAGCCGCTACTTGCGAAGTAGGGGAATTCATATCGCTCATCTTTGCTTACTCTTCGTTGAATCTGTGGCAGTGAAAAACCGTGCATGATAGCACAATTCGCTTTAAATAGGGGGTGAATTGATCAATCAAGCATGATTTTAAAATGATGTTTGAATGAAGAATGTGATAGGAATATGGGGCTTCATTACTGTTTTTCAAGTCAATTTCCTTTTTGCCCGCAAAATATTTTTATGATTGGGGCGAATCTCAAATAATGATACTAACTTGTTCATAAATACACAAATTTGCCGCAATGTTGCAAGCTGTCTATGTTGCAGTTTTTTGAAAAAAATAAATAAAACTTGACAATATTTATAAAGGCAGATAAATAGCGGCTAGACCCTTCACATTTTTTCATTCTGAGGTAGTTTTAGTGTCTTCTACAGATTTTGAACTAGATGATAACTACGGTGATGATGATGTTAATTTCGATGAGGCATCAAACAAAATAAGCGCGAAAGAATCTTTAGAAAAGCGCCGTTTGATTGATGATTTACTCGCACAACGTCGTTTGGAACGTGAGCTCAAAGATTTTGATTATGATTTTGACGATGACGACGATTTTGACGATGAAGATGACTAAAATCAGGTACTGTATCTGGCATTGAAAATGCTATGCTACACCCCTAAATTGACACCGATGGATTTGAAATGACTGCTTTAGATTTAGACCTGTTAAGTGAATATCTAGATGGTGACCAAAACGAGTATGGTCTAGACTTCGCTGCAACGCATGGTTTCTTGTGTGCCATTGCAGTTGGACCTCAATTTGACCCATGGTTAAATGAATTGTTTGAAGGCAACCAAAAGAAAGTGCCTGCTGAAATTATTGCGCAAATTCAGGCTTGGTTAGAAAGCATTCGCCAAAGTTTAGCCAATGAAGAAGGCATTGAGTTTCCATTTGAAATTGAAGAAGCAGAAGTTGATTCAAGTTTGGGTGATTGGAGCGTTGGCTTTGTCGATGCGATGTTCTTAAACGAAGAAGCATGGTTTACGCCTGAATTTGAAGAGCAATTGGTTGATTTAACTTTGCCAATGATGGTGTTTAGCGGCATTGATGAAGAAGATCCACAAATGGAATCTTTCCGTCGCAATGGTCAGTTAATGGACGAAATTGCAGAAGAAATTCCTGAAAACCTGAATGAATTATATTTGATGTACCACACGCCTGATTAATGGCTTGGTTTACATATTGTGTAATATGTAATCCTCATAAAAAAAACGCACTGCGCAAATCGCAGTGCGTTTTTTATTATGGCGCTTCAATGATCATGTTACCAATTAGCGTGTCGCACGATCCCAAGCATCTTTGACAGCAAATTTAGCTTGTTCCCACGTTAAGCGTGAACTGCCTTTAATTTGCCCCCATTTGCTTCTTAGATCGGGCTCAACATCTTCGAAACGTGTGTGCGTATCATAATGTGGGCGGTTTTCATAACCAACACGGTAGGCATTTTGGTAGTCACGGTCATATTCTAAATCGGGGTAATGACTGCGCGTTTCTGCATAATAGACAGTATTGAGACTATTGGCACGCCAGTAAGCTTCTTCTTCGGTAGGGTTCACAACTTCTGCTGCACCTTTACCTGCCAAACCACCCACTACAGCGCCTACAGCACCACCGACCACAGCACCTACTGGACCACCCAGCGCACCTACTGTTGCACCAGTAGCCGCACCGCCAACAGCACCTAAACCAGTACCGACAGGGTGTGCACCAGGTTCTCCTGTAATTGGATCGGCATTTAAGCGATCACGTTCTTCTTTTGGTAAGTTCTTAACCACATCACGGTCAATTTTTTCATTGCGTTCAAAATCTGACATTCGAATCACCTTTTTATCTTTGTATGCGTTATAGCGTTCCTATATTCATAAATCGCTATGAATAGGCTTAATCTACGCTGATACAATGTAGGCTTATAGCCTATTCAGAATGCATTTCAGTTACAGCGCATGTCAGACGTAAATTTATGTGTGATATATCAGCCTGATGTTGATTTTAAGTGTTTGATGTTGCGGTTCAGTGTGAAATACGTACTTTAGGTAAGCTTATAAGTACTTTTTTTGATAATAACGGTTCGCATACCAACCATAGGCAACATGAAAAACTGCACCATGAATCGCAATCAAACACAGCATCACCACCGCAGCCAGTGCTAGTCCTGCTTTATCTGCAGCTTTTAAAATGGCTTCTGCATTCGGATTCATCAGCACCAAGAAAAACACAAAGAAGCTACCAATAATAATTGCCACCGCACTTGAGCCCCAAACCAGTTGAATTTTTTCATCACTGCTCGGTAAGCGTTGTTCTTTTTTGACAAAATGTCCTGCGCTAATGAATGCTGCGGCAATTAATGCAGGGAGCAAGGTCAAGCCACCTAAGTTCAGACCAAAAATCAATACGGTAATGAGTAAGACCAGCGTAATACTGTAAACCGCAGCAAAAAATAATAAATATGGTTTCATGTCTGATTTTCCCCAAAAAATTGATTCAATTGCGCAGCAACACAAGCATTAGTCACGCATTTTACGGCGATGCCTACGGTATAAAATAATTGCGATGACTAAGAGCACCAAGCCTATAATGACATGGCTGACCTGACTGAAAATTTGCTGCATCAATTGTTGGTTTTCACCAAAATAATAACCCACGCAAGCTAAAAAAGTGGTCCAAATTATTGTGCCTAAACCACTATAAAACATAAATTTCCAAAATGGCATGTGGCTCATGCCTGCAGGAATACTGATGAGAGAACGAATAGCGGGAATCATGCGCCCAAAAAATACAATCCGATGTCCATATTGTTCAAACCAATGCAGGGAGTTTCGGACGTCTTGTTCTTTAATCCATAGATATTTACCGTAGCGATTGACCCAGTGGTAAATACTTTCATGTTTGCAGCGATAACCTACCCAATATAACACTGCCGCTGCGAACAACGAGCCGATACAGCCTGCAATGATGACACCCAATAGCAGTAATTGCCCTTGCGATGCAGAATAGCCTGCAGAGGGCATAATAATTTCAGAAGGAACGGGTGGAAAAACATTATCCAGAAACATTAACAGGGCAATACCAAGGTAGCCCAGTTGTTCCATAATGGAAATAATCCATTCAGTTAAGTTCATGCCAGTTGTGCTTTAGAAAAGTGCTTCTATCCTAAGCAGTATTGGACGAACAGTAAAGTCTTGCGCAATTTAGACTTAATCAAGCTCTGCATGGGTCAGGGTATAGATATATACACGTCTTAAGCTATATGCCACAAGTATAGGAATGGCACAGAGCAGGGCGTAATTCAAGAAATGCGCTTGTAGATGATAGCCAACAAATGCCGCAATAATACCGCCTAAAATTGCACCTAAAGCCACAATAAAAGTATGAGATTCATGTTCCAAACCATCTTGCATTGTTGCGCTATGCGTAGCAGTCACAGATTTTACAGGCGTAAAACGTAGTGTGTGCATTGAATTTGAAATTGTTGTTTTAGGCATAGCGTCACTCCTGATTGCGGCATATAAATTTAGGCTCTGTACACGACAAATTTCACAGAACCCTTATCCTATCAGGGTTCTGCCTTCTTAAAATTGCCAAAATTTCCTTAAACTCTTCTTTTTTCCCAAAACCAATTAAACGCTGAATCGCCATTTGAACA